>CAKQHU010000253.1 GCA_934234275.1 uncultured Phascolarctobacterium sp. | reverse complement strand
TCCATACCGGGAAATACCTTCACGCCGTAGCGCTGCGCTGCCTCCAGCGCAGCCGGCACATTGGCACTGGCGTTATGGTCGGTAATAGCAACAGCGCCAATGCCATACTCGGCGGCACGCATCACAATATGATGCGGGGTCATTTCTACCTCAGCACAGGGCGAAAGCAGCGTATGTACATGTAAATCCGCCAGAACTGTCTGCATTGCTTAGCCCTTCTTGCCAACACCCAATTCATACAGCCTGCCGATAACCTCAAAAGCAGGCTCTTCGGTTGCCGCAACAACAACATCATTCAGATTTGCCTTATGCAGCGTATCCTCCGCTACCGGACCGTCACCTGCTACAATAACTGCCGCAAAGCCAATCAGGGAAGCAACAGCAGCAACATTCTGATGTCCCTGCATCGTTACCCAAACCATACCGGGCTGGCCCTGGCCCATAGCATTACTCAGTAAATCGGAAGCATAACCGCCTTCTACCTCTGCATATAAAGCGTCCTCGCTTACATCCTTAGTCAGAAGCTTCAAATTAAGCTTCTCAATCATCTCTTTAACCTTCATCGTTGTCTGCCTCCGTTTTATTTATTTCTGCCGGCTCATGATAAATAGGTATCTGCTTAGCCAGCTCCAGCATGCCCTGTGACAATTTATGTACACTGGCACGCAATTTAAAAATACAATCTATCTCGTGCGCCTTGCCCTGCACGATATCCTCCGCCAGTCCCTGACAGCTGGGTGCACCGCAGGCACCGCAGTCCAGACCGGGCAAGGAACAGAGCACTTCTTCCATGCGCTCAAATTTTTTCATCGCTTCCATGATATCATCATCAAGCTGCATCATCGGACGTGCCACCAGCTTCTTGCGGTAAGCCTCCGAATGCGGGAAATTCTCCAGCACCATCGTACGAGCCATCGCCTCACGCCTGTCCGCCGGCTCCTGCGCTCGCAGGCTGGCAATACGCCTGCGCAGATTGCATTCGGCCACGAACTTGTTTTCTGCTGCCAAAAGGCCGCCAAGGCAGCCACCTTTGCAGGCGCTGCATTCCACATAATCAAGCTGCGGCATTTTATTCATGGAAACCTGCTCCAGCAGGTCATACACATTATCAATGCCGTGAATTGCCAGACCGTTGGTAATACCGGCGCTTTCAATTTCGCCGCCATAGGTTCCCCAGGCCATGCCATAGGAGGAACCGGTACGCACATTCAGCTCATGCGTGCCGCCAAGATTCTTCAGCAGCAGGCCATAAATCTCCGACAGACTGAAGCTGCCGGTAAGCTCCGTATGATGTACATCTACCGACTGGCGGATGTTCGTTTCCTTGGACGGACAGGGCGAGATAAACCACACACCTATCAGCTCAGCTGGCAGCTGCTTGCGCGCCGCTGCTTCACGCTTCACGTAAATTGCAGCAGCTTCTACCGGCGGCAGTACAGGCACCACCTGCTTAATCAGCTCGGGAAACTTTACCTGAATCAGACGCATAACTGCGGGGCAGGTAGATGAAAT
>CAKQHU010000252.1 GCA_934234275.1 uncultured Phascolarctobacterium sp. | reverse complement strand
TCAACCTATGGCTTTAAATCCTTTGCTGATAAAACTGAATTGACCTTTGACAAGGGAATTACTGCTGTTGTCGGACCGAACGGTTCGGGCAAGAGCAATATTTCGGATGCCATCCGTTGGGTGTTGGGCGAGCAGAGCGCCAAGTATCTGCGTGGCAGCAAAATGGAGGATGTTATCTTCTCCGGCAGCGGCAAGCGCAGAGCGTTGGGCGTAGCAGAGGTCACCGTTGATTTTGATAACAGCGACAGAACACTGCCGCTCGATTTTGAGCAGGTAAGCCTGACGCGCCGCATTTTCCGCAGCGGTGAAAGCGAATATGCGATTAACAAGAAAAGCTGCCGTCTGAAGGATATAATCGACCTGATGGCAGATACCGGTCTTGGTAAGGGCTCGATGTCCATTATCGGCCAAAATAAAATTGATGAGGTTTTAAACAGCCGTCCCGAGGACAGACGCAGTCTGTTTGAAGAAGCGGCAGGCATTGCCAAATACCGCCTGCGCAAGAAGGATGCGGTGCGCAAGCTGGATGATACGGCCAATAACCTTACGCGTATCAACGATATCCGTAGCGAGGTGGATGCGCAGGTAGAGCCTTTGGCACAGGCAGCAGCCAAAACGCAGCAGTTCAACGAGCTGAGCGAGGAGCTGCGCCGTTGCCGTTTATCCGTGCTTTTGCGTCGTTTGGATGCTTTGGAGGAAACAGGCAGAGAGCTGCAGGCGAAAAAGGAAGCGGCGGCAAGTGCTTATTCCGAGCAGGCAGCGAAGGTTGGCAGCATGCAGGCTGAGGCAGTACAGGTACAGCAGGAGCTGGATAAGCTGGCCGAGGCGTATAATAAATTACAGGATGATATCAAAAACCGCGAAACTGCTTTGGAAAAGCTGCGCGGTGACCAAAAGGTTTTGGATGAACGTGTCAGCCAGAACGAAAAGGCCGGCGAACGCCTGGTGCAGCGCAACGAACGCCTGGAGCAGCAGGTGCGCGAGCAGGAAGCGAGAATGCAGGAGCTGGCAACAGAATTTGATGCTGTCGAGAAAAGACATGCTGTGGCCGATGGCGCTGTGAAGCAGCTGCAGGCGCAGCGTGACGAGCAGAGCGCCAAGCTGGAAGAGGCGAAGCGCAATGATGAGCAGGCGCAGTCGCAGTTCTTCAGCGGCATGCAGGAGCTGATTAAGCTCCGCAACGAGCTGCATAATCTGGAACAGGAGCAGGAGCAGCGCGCACGTCGCCGCGAAGCTCTGAAAAAGAGCATAGAAGAAGCCGAGGCGGCGGACCGTCAGGCACAGGAGCAGTATAACAGCCTGCTGGAGCAGCAGTCGCAATGCGCTCACGGCATGGAGCTGGTGCGCAAAAAGGGCGAGGAGCTGCGCAGTGCCTATGATGCAGGGCAAAAGGAGCTGCAGGCTGTACGCAGCAGTCAGCAGCAGTGCCAGCGTCAGCTGACGGCGGCCGAAACACGCGAGCAGAGCTTAAAGCGTTTGCAGCAGAGCTACGAGGGCTTCAGCTATGGCATCAAAGCGGTCCTGAAG
>CAKQHU010000251.1 GCA_934234275.1 uncultured Phascolarctobacterium sp. | reverse complement strand
CTGCCCCGAATGCCAAAAGGAAATGGCAGAGCACCCTGTAAGCGAAGATGTTTTGGGTGATGACCAAAACTGATAATAAAGCTGTATAAGCTTTATTTTGGGAAGGCTGTTGCGTCGTTTTCAAGAGGAGGAATTGAAAATGGATTTAAAAGGCAGCAAGACTGAAAAAAATTTGCAGACCGCTTTTGCGGGTGAATCTCAGGCTCACACTAAGTACCAATATTATGCAAGTGCAGCCAAAAAAGAAGGCTACAACCAGATTGGCGCTATTTTTACTGAAACTGCCGGTAATGAAAAAGAGCATGCTAAATTATGGTTCAAGGCATTGCATGGCGGTGCTGTTCCCAAGACTATTGAGAATCTGAAGGATGCAGCTGCAGGCGAAAACTACGAGTGGACTGAAATGTATGCTGAATTTGCCAAGGTTGCCAAAGAGGAAGGCTTTGATAAAATTGCATTCCTGTTTGAAGAAGTAGGCAAGATTGAAAAAGAGCATGAAGAAAGATATCGTGCACTTTTGGCAAACATTGAAAATGACCGTGTCTTCCGACGTGAAGAGAAAAAGGTTTGGATTTGCACTAACTGTGGCAAGATTGTTATCGCTGAAAAGGCTCCGGAAAAATGTCCGGTATGCGACCATCCGCAGGGTTATTTTGAGCTGAAGGTAACAAACTATTAATTTGCTGCAGCAGGATTAATTATAAAAGCATGAAAAGGCTTTTAGGGGGATTCCTGTAGCAGAACGCATAACAAAATAGTAGCATGAGAGGCAAACAGTGAGACGAGGGCTAGCTGTCTGCCTCTTCTTTTTGCGTAAAGCAAAAAAGCTGCCGCATTTGCGGCAGCTGGGCTGCGTTATTTTAGTAGAAAAGCAGCTGGGTTTTGTAGACGGCACTGACGCCGGCGTTCAGGGCGAAAAGACAGCCAAGCGAAAGTGCTATGAGCAGAGCAGCTTCCTTGCTGTTTAACGGCTGCTGCTGGTGCATGGCGCGACTGATGGCTTTGCCGCATAAAACAACCAGCATGCCCAAAAGAAATAAAGAAAAAAGTATATTCAGCATTATAATTGCTCCTTTTGTTATAAGCTGTTTACAAGCAGATAAATATTTATAGGATTAGTATACCACATTTTTAGAGAAATATGGTATACTATTATAGATATATTCAGCAAAATATCGCAGATTTATATTCTGCCTAAGTTCCAAAAAGAGAAGGGTGATTAGTATGGAAACAAGAGTAGCAGTTATTTCTCTGATTGTAACGCAGCCTGAGGCTGTAGAAGAGCTTAACGCAATTTTACACACCTACAGCAGTTATATTATCGGCCGTATGGGCCTGCCATATCGCCAGAAGAATGTTAATATTATCTGCGTAGCCGTTGATGCACCGCAGGATATTATCAGCGCTATGAGCGGTAAGCTGGGACTGCTGGCCGGCGTGAATGCCAAAACTGCTTATTCTAACGTAATTGCCAAGGAATAAAACTGCTGGGTACAAACTATCTGACGGGAAAGATACTACTGACCTGTAAGGAGGAGACAAAATGTATA
>CAKQHU010000250.1 GCA_934234275.1 uncultured Phascolarctobacterium sp. | reverse complement strand
ACTTTCTGAAAGATACTGCAGATTACTGCTCCGCTTCACAGAATTTGAATAAAAATATCTTGTATATTATATAACGCAAAGCAGGAAAAGTCAAACTCCCGCATAGGCATTTATTTTTTCTTTTTCTTCGGCACCAGCTTCTGCCCCAGCTGTCCTTTGACGATAATCAGCTGGTCACGCAGCTCGGCCGCCGCCTCGAAATCCAGCGCCTTCGCCGCCTCCTGCATCCGTCTTTCCAGCTCGCGGGCCAGCGTGTTCAGCTCCTTAGTTGATTTCTGTTTCAGCTTCTTGCTGCTGCCATAGGCTTCGGCTTCTTCCGTATCTGCAACCTTCGTCAGCTTAATCAGCTGGCGCTGCTCCTTGTAAATCGTCTTAGGCGTAATGTGGTGCTCCTCATTGTACGCCTGCTGCTTTTCACGGCGGCGGTTGGTTTCGTCTATCGCCCGCTGCATGCTGTCGGTAATACGGTCGGCATACATAATAACGCGACCATGCGCATTACGCGCCGCACGTCCGATGGTCTGAATCATCGCCGTATCACTGCGCAAAAAGCCTTCCTTGTCCGCATCTAGAATCGCAATCAGCGACACCTCCGGCAAATCAAGGCCTTCACGCAGCAGGTTGATGCCTACCAGCACATCAAACTTACCGGCACGCAGGCTGTCGATAATCTCCGCTCTTTCAATCGTGGCGATTTCCGAATGCAGATAGCGCACACGCACACCTGCCTGCTTCAGATATTCCGTCAGGTCCTCTGCCATGCGCTTCGTCAGTGTAGTCACCAGCACACGCTCGCCCGCGGCGGCAACCTTATTGATTTCGCCCAGTAAATCATCAATCTGTCCCTTAATCGGGCGAATTTCAATCTGCGGGTCCAGCAGGCCTGTCGGACGAATAATCTGCTCAACTACATTGTCTGCCTGCTCCAGCTCATACTTCGCCGGCGTAGCAGAAACATAAATTGCCTGCTTAATCTGCGCCTGAAACTCATCAAAGGTCAGAGGTCTGTTATCATAGGCCGACGGCAGACGGAAGCCATGTTCCACCAACATCTCCTTACGCGAGCGGTCACCGGCATACATAGCACGAATCTGCGGCAGCGTTACGTGCGACTCATCAACAACTAGCAAAAAATCCTTAGGGAAATAATTTACCAGCGTAAACGGCGGCTCACCGGCCTTGCGTCCCGCAAGATGGCGCGAATAGTTTTCGATGCCGGAGCAGTAGCCCATCTCCTGCATCATCTCCAAATCGTAATTCGTGCGCTGCTCCAGACGCTGTGCCTCCAACAGCCTGCCATGCTTATTCAGCTCATCAAGACGCTCGTCCAGCTCCTCGCGAATATCATTCATAGCGCGTTCAAGATTCTCACGACTCGTTACATAGTGGCTCGCCGGGAAAATCGCAACATGGTTGCGCTGTGCCAGAATCTCACCCGTCAGCACATCAAATTCCACAATGCGGTCAACTTCATCATCGAACATTTCAATGCGCACTGCCTTCTCGCCGTAGGCCGCCGGAATAACCTCAATCACATCACCGCGCACACG
>CAKQHU010000249.1 GCA_934234275.1 uncultured Phascolarctobacterium sp. | reverse complement strand
AGATCATCACTGGCACCGACGCGCGTAAAAATCTTATCTACCGGGCAAATGCTCGCCTGACGCGCAGGAATAAAGCTCCCGATTTGCGTCATCAGCACCAGCAGCGCCACCTGACGCATATAGGTTGATTTACCTGCCATATTCGGACCGGTAATAATTATCATGCGCTCATCGGTATTATTCAGATTGGTATTATTCGGAACAAAAATCTCTTTTTCCAGCAAGCGCTCTACTACGGGATGGCGTCCGTCAACAATCTTGATTTCGCCGTTATTATTCAGCTCCGGTCTTACATAATTATATTTATAGGCAGCCTCTGCCAAGCCTGTCAGCACATCAATGTAGCTTACGGCACGGGCAGTTTCCTGAATCTCCTTGATTTTGCCGCGAATCAATGTCCTCAGCTCGTCAAACAGATAATATTCCAGCTGCTCTATTTTTTCTTTGGCACCGAGAATCTTATTCTCGAACTCCTTAAGCTCGGGAACAATATAGCGCTCCGCGTTTACCAGCGTCTGTTTGCGCACAAAATACGGCGGCACGCTGCTGCTTTGTCCTTTGCTTACCTCAATATAGTAGCCGAAAACTTTGTTAAAGCCGACCTTCATGGTTTTAATGCCGGTTTCCTCTTTGATTTTCTGCTCAAAGTTCTGCATCCAGGTTTTGTTGTCGGCAGCAATCAGATGCAGCTCATCCAGCTCCTGATTATAACCGGTGCGAATCATACCGCCCTCGCGGACAGAAAACGGCGGCTCATCGACAATCGCCTGCTGTAATCTTGCAGCCAGCTCCTCGTGCAGATGCAGCCCCTTCCACAGCTTACGCAGCAGTCCGCTGCCGCAGCCTTCCAGAATTCCCTTCAGTCCGGGAAGTACGCTTAAAGAATTACGCAATGCTACCAAATCTCTGGCATTGGCACTGCCCACCTCAATACGGCTGACAATACGCTCCAGATCCGCCACCGCCTTCAGCTGTGCCACAATCGCTTCGCGCAGCTCTGCAGCTGCTGCCAGCTCGGCTACCGCCTCCTGACGCTCATAAATGCGGCCCACATCAAGCAGCGGGCTTTCAATCCAACTGCGCAGACGGCGCGCACCCATCGAGGTATTGGTAAAATCCAGCACCTGCAAAAGCGTACCGCGCTTCGAGCCATCCGTCATATTACGAACCAGCTCCAGATTGCGGATAGCTGTCACATCAAGATTCATAAAGCTGTTGCGTTCAATCCGTACCAAACGGTTAATATGACTCAAATCGGCCATCACAGTTCCGTGCAGATAGCGCAGCAAAAGCTCAACCGTACTGTGTACCTCATCCGGCACATCACAACCGGCAAAGTGCTGCGCAAAATAATCAGCCTCCGGCGTACTCTCGTCATAATGCGTAACAACGCATTCCGGCAATCTTGCCGCCAGCCATTCCTGCAGCTTCTCACTCATTTCTTCCGAAGCAAGATGCACAACAAGCTCTGCGGGCTGCAGTCTGTAAAGCTGCTCGGTGATATTCAAAAAGCTTTCCGGAGTTTGGTCAAGAAACCATTCGCACTCGCC
>CAKQHU010000248.1 GCA_934234275.1 uncultured Phascolarctobacterium sp. | reverse complement strand
TTGGCAATGCTGCTGAATGGCTGCGGTTCGGATAAGCAGGCTGCGGCAACGCAGCCCAAGGCCACGAAGGTGGAGGAAGCTGCAACTGTCGCCAAGGTGCCTGCCTATGAGCGTGAATACGGCAAGCTGGTGGAGGGTATCTATAATTTTGTGAATGATGGCAATATGGATAAAATGCCGCAGCAGGGCATGACCGGTATCTATGAGCTGCGGGATCGTATGGGTTACGTTGATGCGTTGAACATGCTTGGCTATACGCTGCAGGATATCAATAATGACAAGGTGCCGGAGCTGATTTTTGCTATCTTGGATAATGAAAAGCAGGGCAAGGGCTATTACGGCAAGGATATCTATGCTGTCTATACCTTTGTTGACGGTAAGATAAAATTTGTTGATGAGGGCTGGGCACGCAGCAATCTGCAGCTGTTGCCGAACAATATGCTGCTGACACGCGGCAACAGCAGTAATACAGACTATGTGCTGGTGCTGGAGGATTTGCTGCCGAACGGTAATAAAAGATGCGTTGATATGTATTTTACCCGTTCGAAGAACGGTAATGCGGCTGCCAACGGACTTGATGTTTACCGTAACGATGTGGGCAGAGATGATGTGGCTGCTTCGCAAAAGACGAATATGACGGCTGATGATTTCTTTGATATGGGAGCAGAGATGGCCGGTGACAGCGTGAAGCTTGAGCTGCTGCCGTTGAAGGAATGCAAGCAGAGAGGCTTTAAGGGCTTGGCGATGCAGTATCTGGAATGCATGGGCGTACATGAGCTGCAGGATGCAAAGGTTGATCTTTCCAAGTACGAGCAGGTTTCCGTGCCTAATCCCTTTAAGGGTGCGGATGTGATTTTCCGCAGTACGAAAAATCTGGAAGAGTTCCGCCTGTTGGAGCTTGCTTCCGGCAAGAGCGTTTACAGCAAGGATTTGCTGATGGCTGATGAAAAGCTGGTGCTGCATCTGGAGAGCCTGGAAACTATTCCCAAGAACGGTATCAGCTTTAAGGATGATGCAGGCAGGGAGCGCAGGTTTGCGATTCTGCAAAGCGGTAAGGACGGCAGTATTTATCTGCAGGAGATTGAGTAAGGTGTATTTCCTGAAGGAATTTAATATTTGATGTAAAAAACTTTGGAGGTGTTTTTTATGTGTAAAAGATTTTTAGGTGCAATGTTATTGGCGCTTGGTATTGGTTTGTTTGGCGGTTGGGGCAGTGCTCAGGCCAACAGTGCGCCGGAGCCTACGCAAAGCATGCTGCATGTATGCTGGCTGAAGGATGCTCATGTTAATCCTGCGGCCTGCGAGGTTGTGAGAATGCCGGATGCTTTTGAGCCGGCGAAGGCTGTAGTGACGAGCTCGGTGGATTTCCCTGATTTTCAGGTTGTGGCGCTGGATTTACGTGAGGTGAGCGCTGAGGGCTATCCTGTTTTTAACGTGCAGTCTATTTATTATAAGGATTTCCTGCGTGCGACGGAGCCTATTATTATTGTGATGCGTGATTCCGAGTCCTTCCCGCGCAACGGTATTGCGGTGCGCGATTCTTTGGGCAGGGAGCG
>CAKQHU010000247.1 GCA_934234275.1 uncultured Phascolarctobacterium sp. | reverse complement strand
TTAACCAGCACTGGCCGTTTATCTACCGCGTGCATGATATTCCGAACGAGGAAAAGATGCAGGAGTTCGCCAAGCTGCTGGCAAACTTTAATATTAAGTTCATCCCCAAGGAAGAAACAGAGCCGAAGGATATTCAGCAGGCCGTGAAGGAAATCGCCGGCCGTCCGGAAGAACGCCTGGTAACTACGGTAGCACTGCGTTCCATGAAGCAGGCTGTTTACCAGACGGATAATATCGGTCACTTCGGTTTAGCAGCGAAGTACTACACGCACTTTACCTCGCCGATTCGCCGTTATCCCGACCTGATTGTGCATCGCCTGCTGCGCGCCTGGATGGCCAAGCCCACACTGAAGGAAGCAGATGCCGAAAAGCTGGGTGATAAGCTGGACGTTATTGCCGACCATTCCTCCATTCGCGAGCGTGCGGCAGCGGATGCCGAGCGTGCAACCGTTGACCTCAAAATGTGTGAATATATGGCAGATCATATCGGCGAAGAATTTGACGGCGTTATTTCCGGCGTGACGGCTTTCGGTATGTTCGTTGAGCTGGAAAACGGTGTTGAGGGCCTGGTGCATATTTCCAGCCTGATGGACGATTACTACGAATATTATGAGGAGCGTTATGCCCTTGTCGGCACGCACAGCGGTCACACCTATCGCCTGGGCGATAAGGTGCGCATTGAGGTGCTGCAGGTAAATATCAGCGACGTGAGCATCGACTTCATCATGGCAGGGGAGAATGCAGGCGTGCGTGAGCACATCCGCCAACAGCTGCTGATGAAGCAGAAGCCGAGCAGCGGACGCAGCACGCAGAGCATTGCTCTGAGCGCTGAAACGCAGAAGAAAAAGCACAAGGGTGCGAAGAATAAAGAGGCCGGACGCCGCAGCGCCAAGCACGGCAAGCCTGCACCGAAGAGCAGCTCTAAGGGTGGCAGCAAGTCCGGCAAAAAGAGCAGAAAAAAGAATAGGAAAAGCAGATAATTATGGCAGAACAAAAGATTAAAATTATAGCAGAAAATCGTAAGGCACGCCATGACTTTACCATTTACGAAACCTTTGAGGCAGGCATTGCGCTGACCGGTACGGAGGTAAAGTCCCTGCGTGCAGGCAAGGCGAATATGAAGGACAGCTATGCGCAGGTAACGCGTCAGGCGGAGGTCTTTGTGTATAATCTGCACATCAGCCCCTACGACCATGGCAATATCTTTAACCATGACCCGCTGCGCAGCCGTCGCCTTTTGCTGCACCGTGCGGAGATTAACAAGCTCATCGGCAAGGTGAAGGAAAAGGGCTATGCGCTTGTACCGCTCAAGCTGTACTTTAAGCATGGCTTGGTGAAGATGGAGCTGGCGCTGGCAGTAGGCAAGAAGCTGTACGATAAGCGTCAGGACATGGCAAAGCGCGACGCGAAGCGAGAGATGGAGCGCGCGCTGAAGGACAGAAATCGCTGATAGACTGGTGAATTCACAAATTCTTCATGCACAGTGATTTGACTTTTTGACTAAAGCATAGTACAATATCATTGTAGCGTATCGGCTCTTTCACCGATATATTCCCTATCTGG
>CAKQHU010000246.1 GCA_934234275.1 uncultured Phascolarctobacterium sp. | reverse complement strand
AGGATGCACAGGCCGATGATCATGGCGATGGCGCAGCAGGCGTCGGTAACGGCAACGCCCTTAAAGCCACCGATAGTGGTGTAGATGACAACAATCAGGCCGAACATTGTGAGGCCGGTGAGATAAGAAAAGCCGGTTACTGCTTCGAAGAGCTTGGCAGCGCCGACGAACTGTGCCACCATGGTGGCGCAGAAGAAGGCGACAATGACAACGGCCGCCATGTTCGCCAGAAAATCGGAATGATAGCGAGCACGCAGCACGTCAATGACGGTTACAGCGTCAATCTCACGGGCGATGAGGGCAATCTTTTTGCCGAACACGCCCAAGACGAGGAAGATAACGACTACCTGTACGATGGCCATATACAGCCAACCGTAGCCAATAACCCAGGCTACGCCCGGACCGCCGACGAAGGTGCTTACGCTGCTGTAGGTGGCAGCGGTGGTCATTGCCAATACGAAGCCGCCGAGAGTGCGGCCGCCGATGAAGTAATCCTTGGCGAAATCCTTTTGCCTGTTTTCTTTTGACGTACGCTGGATATAGGCGCTGATGCTCAGAAGAATCAGCAGAAAGGCCAGCGCGGGTATAATGTTCAAAATACTACTCATGCTGTTTATCCTCCGTGCTGTCATCCAAATCAAAGTTGACAAAAACCTTCTTTGTCAGAAAAACGGTAACGGCGATGGCAAAAAGCCAGGTGCCGACACAGCCGCCCCAAACCCAAAGAGGTGTATGCCAAAAGGTAATATTGCTGTCTGCCAGTCCAAAGCCTGCCAGACACCAGAAGATGATGACGGCGATGGTGGCGACAACAGTAGCCAGGGCCTCGCGGTTAGCCTGGCGGAATTTATCACTGCGCTTCATATAAGCTGCTCCTTTCGTATAGACAATGCTGTCTGCTTACGTTAATAAATTTATTTTACCACAAAATATGCAGAAATACTTGCAAAATATGCTTAAAAGCATCATAAAATATCAGACGACTGGTGTAATTTGACGGCTGTCTGTGTTATAATGTATCTTGGTGATTAATTTGAAGAAAACAATGTATAATTTAGCTACAATGTGGCTGACGCTGAGCGTCATTTTTTTCCTTTGTGAATATGTAACCGGTATGCTGCAGGTTGTTACCCTGGGCGGTCTTGTGGCAGGCTCCTTTATCGAGGGTGCTTTTATGTGCCTGGGCCTGAAGCTGATGCATGTTATTGTCGACAAGCAGTTTTTGCTGACGAGGCTGCAGGAGCTGGCCAAACGCAGAAATGACTCTCTGAAGGCTATGCTGGTGATGGCTGCCTTCTCCCTGGAGGGTGCCGTAACTGTTTGCCGGATGCTGCCTGGTTATGACCTTAACTTTGGCATTATGCACGGTATTTTTCTTTTGCTGCTTTATCCGGCAGCAGCTATTGTAATGGATAAGTTGATGTTAAAGGAGCAGATGGAGCATGGAAATTAAGCTGATTGCCAGCGATATGGACGATACACTTTTGAATAAGGACTGTCAAATTTCTCCGCGTAACGAGGCAGCTATCAGAAAGGCGCTGGACGCAGGCAAGATTTTTTTGATTGCCACGGGCAG
>CAKQHU010000245.1 GCA_934234275.1 uncultured Phascolarctobacterium sp. | reverse complement strand
CCTATTCATATAGGGCATCTGCGTATTGCTGAAGCTGTTTACGAACGTATTGCACTGGAACAAATTATTTTTATCCCGGCTTTTGTACCACCACATAAGGTAGGACAGGATTATGCGCCGGCAGAGCATCGTTATGCGATGACCGAACTGGCGGTAAAGCCGTATCCGCATTTTACCGTGTCGGATATGGAGCTGCGGCGTAGCGGCGTATCGTATACGATAGATACCCTGCGAGAGCTGCGGCAGATATATCCGGATAAGGAGCTTTATTTTATTATCGGAGCTGATTCGGTGGCTCAGCTGCATACATGGAATTCTATCAACGAAATGCTGCAGCTGGCAACCTTTGTAGCTGCCGGCAGACCGGGTTACGAAGGTGTGATGGAAGAGGTAGTGCATCATTTGGGCGCTGCTGCCGCAGAAAGAATTATGTTGCTGCATACACCCGAATATGATATTTCATCTACCGAAATAAGGACAAGGCTGCATGAAGGAGCGAGCCTGGCGGGTTTGGTGCCGCGGGCTGTGGAGCAATATATCAATGCTCACAATTTATATCAAAGGCAGGGATGAAGCAGAAATGATGACAATAGACGAAATGAAACAGCTTTTGCAGGCTTCCTTGCCGCCGAAGCGTTATAAACATTCCGTACACGTTTACGAAACAGCTTTGGAACTGGCAAAGGCACATAAGCTGCCGGAAGAAAAAATAGCGATTTGCGCACTCTTGCATGACTGTGGCCGCGAGGTTGCCAGCAAGGAAAGTGCGGCGAAGGCCGATGCACTGGGAATTGCCATTGATGATGTAGAACGCAATCAGCCGATTTTGCTGCATGCTAAATTAGGCGTATACTATGCGCAAACCAAGTATGGTGTAACCGATGAGGAAATATTGGCAGGCATTTCGCAGCATACAACCGGGGCTGCCCGAATGACGGATTTGGCTAAGGTGGTATTTTTGGCAGATATGATTGAGCCGGGAAGAGATTTTCCGGGGATAGAGGAGTTGCGCAAGCTGGCACATAAAAGCCTGGATAAAGCAATGCTTAAGGCCTACAGCAATACTATAGAATATTTGCTTGCCGGAGGACAATTAATTCATCCGCACTGTATTGATGGCTATAATGAGCTGATGCTGGCGCAGAAATCAGATAATAAATAGGCAGGCAGGGCAAGTATGGAAGAAAATAATAATCAACAACCACCGGTAAAACGTCGCACAAGGCGCAAGTTTCGCTGGGGAAGACTGCTTTGCTTATTACTTTTTGCGGGCATTTTAGGCACAGCACTTTTTTGGGGAACCTGCTGGATTTATAACAATTTTATTAATCCGCCGCATGTAAGCGTAACTGCGGCAGATGATAAAATACGCGATGACCAGAAGCTCAATGAACGCATCAACGTTCTGCTGTTGGGCATTGATGATGGTGACAGCGAAGCAGCGGAAAGCGAGCCTAAGCGTACAGATGCGATTATTCTGCTGAGCTTTGATCCGCAGAATAATAAGGTAGCGGTTTTATCTATTCCGCGCGATACAAAGGTAATACTTCCGGGACACAAGGATCCGGAAAAAATTAATGCAGCCTATGCCTA
>CAKQHU010000244.1 GCA_934234275.1 uncultured Phascolarctobacterium sp. | reverse complement strand
AGCTCACCGCAAATCAATAAACGCAGTTATAAAGGGGATTTTCAGCTGCAGGCCGAGCAGGGCAATAAGCTTTTAGTAGTCAACAGACTGCCACTGGAGGATTATCTGGCGAGCGTGCTGCCGGCCAAAACGATGTCCGTATGGCCTGATGAGGTTATCAAGGCACAGGCGGTTGCTGCCCGCAGCTATGCTTTATTTAAAATGCAGCACAGCGATAAAGCCTATGCTTTGCTTGCGACCGACAGGGAGCTGCCTTACGCAGGCACAGGCAAGCGCATTGAAAAGGATGCTGTGACGAAGCTGATTCAGGCGACGAAGGGACAGTATCTTGCCGATGCTTACGGCAATGCGATAGAGGCAGTCACCACTTCAAGCAGCGGCGGCAGAACCGAAAGCGCGCTGAATCTGCGCGGTACTGCCGTAAGCTATCTGCAGTCGGTAGAGGATTACGACAGCGACAGCCCGGAATATACCTGGGAAAGCCGCATTGCTCCGGTGCTTCTGGAAAGCCTGGCAGCGCAGCGCGGTTATACCACCGGCAAGCTGACAAGCATACGTCTGTCACCGATTGATGATGCAGGTGTTGACAGAACGCCCACGGGACGGGTAAAATATATTATCCTTTCGGGTGAGGCCGGCGCTGCCAAAATCAGCGGCAGTGAGCTGCAGGACCTGTTAGGCCTGAACAGCACCTTATTTGATATCGAAACCGGTACGCCGGTACCGGAAACGCTCAAGGTGCCTATCGAAGATCATTACGGTATGGAAATAGGCAGCAAGGATATAGGCATCAAGGTCAATGAGTCGAAAAAGCCCGTCTGGAAAAATTTAGTACGCAGCTACCATTTGCTGGGCGGCGGCAAGGAAGAAAAAATTATTTTCCGCGGCAAGGGCAAAGGCTCCGGCCTCGGTTTGAGTGCCTGGGGTGCGCGCGGCATGGCGAATGCCGATGCCAAGGCTACCTATAAAACGATTCTGGCACACTATTATCCCGGAACTCAGCTTGTCCGTTAGCAGGAAGCTATGTGTCCTGTAATATATAAGAAAAGAGAGAATTTTGCATGTTAGTAACTGATTTTGATTATGAGCTGCCACAGGAGCTGATTGCTCAGCATCCTATGGAGCCGCGCGACCATTCGCGCCTGCTGGTTGTTGACAAAAAGACCGGTGAAATTGAGCATAAGCATTTTTATGATCTGGTAAATTATCTTAAGCCCGGCGATGTGCTGGTGTTTAATGATACCCGTGTTATTCCGGCGCGCCTGCACGGCACGAAGGATACCGGTGCCCATGTCGAGGTATTTCTGCTGACCCGCAGAGATGCAACCGACTGGGAGGTTTTGGTACGCCCCGGCAAAAAGCTGCAGGTTGGTGCCAAGATTAACTTCAGCGATGAATTGAGCTGCGAGGTTATCGAGCACACCGACTTCGGCGGACGCGTAGTACGCTTTAAGTATGACGGTATCTTCGAAGAAATTCTTGACCGTCTGGGTGAAACTCCTCTGCCGCCGTATATCACGGCACCGCTGGAGGACAAGGAGCGCTACCAGACTGTTTATAACCGTGAGCGCGGCAGTGCTGCCGCTCCGACTGCAGGCCTGCACTTTACCAAAGAGCT
>CAKQHU010000243.1 GCA_934234275.1 uncultured Phascolarctobacterium sp. | reverse complement strand
TCGGCGGTATGATCGTCAGTTACTTTGGCTGGCGCATGATTTTTGTCAGCCTGCTGCCATTTTTACTGCTTTCTGCCATCTTGGGTATCAAAAATATCCGTCAGGCCGGCAAGCTGGAGCAAACAAGCTTTAACTTCGGCTTATACCTTTTGCTTATCATCGGCTTCAGCAGCCTGATTTTTGCTACCAGCATTGCCTCCGACTTCGATTGGTTCAGTATCGAGGTGCTTGCTCTTTTCGCAATCTGCCTTGTTGCTTTGACTGCCTTCTATAAGCAATCAATAAACAGCAACGCGCCGCTTTTACGTGTAGAAATTTTTCGTTATCTCCCGTATACGCTCAGCACTGTCAGCCTGTTACTCGTCGGCTTTGTCTGCCTTGGCTTGGGCTTTTTAATCCCCAACTATGCGCAGCTTGTTTCGCATACAGATGCCTTTACCGCCGGCTGTCTGCTTCTACCGGGGTGCATCATCGGTGCTATGCTTGCGCCCATCAGCGGCAGGCTGTTGGACAAGTTCGGTGCCCAACGGCCGATTTTACTAGGCAATATATCGATTCTCATATCCGTCATCTGCTACAGCCTTTATCCGAGCGAACTGAGCTCGTTGCTCTTTATCGTCTTCTACCTGTTCTTTGCCTTCGGCCAGGGGTTTTCCATGGGAACAATTATGACCAATGGCCTGAGCCAGTTACCGGAAGAACTGAATGCCGACGGCAATGCAGCTATGAACACACTGCTGCAGCTGGCAGGTGCAGTCGGTACGGCGGTTATCAGTACGATTGTTGCGACCGCGCAGGCTGTAGACCCGTCCAATATCGCGCACGCTACTATGCTGGGCAGCAGACACGGCTTTTATGTGCTTACTGTCAGCGCAGTGCTCATTCTTTGCTGCTCCTTAAAGGTGTTCGCTCTTATTAAAAAGAAAAATCCTGCTCACGCTTAATCTACTGCGTTCTATCAAAGATACAACAAAGCCTCCCTTGCGCACATGCGCTGAGGAGGCTTTTTATATCAAAAACACTATGCTTGCATTTCAAAAGGCCGCTTCCTGCATCTGACGCACAGGTAAGCGACCTTTTAATATTTCCCTTATTTTTAATTACTGCAAGCCACGCAGCTTTTATTTTTCTTTGCTGCGTTTACGGCTCACATTCTTTCCCTTATTTTTCGCAATCCGGACAGCTGATTTTTTCTGTATGCTGTTCTTAGCGGATTACGCTCTTTCCCTTATTTTTGTTTATCGTAACCCCCGACAGCTTTTTTATCTGTACGCTGCCTTTAGCGGATTACGCTCTTTCCCTTATTTTTATTTTCTGCACTAAGAGTGCTTGTAAGCTGTTGATTATTTTTTCTTCAGGAAGCTCATCATGCCACGCAGCTGTGTACCAACCTGTTCAGCCTGGGTTGCTGCAGCACGACGGCGCATAGCGTTGAATTGCGGACGGCCGCATTGGTTTTCCAGTAACCATTTCTTAGCAAAGGTACCATCCTGAATTTCAGCCAGAACCTGTTTCATAGCAGCTTTGGTTTCAGCAGTGATGATGCGAGGACCGGTTACATAGTCACCATATTCAGCGGTATCGGAGATGGAATGACGCATTTTAGCCATGCCGCCTTCATACATCAGGTCAACAATCAGCTT
>CAKQHU010000242.1 GCA_934234275.1 uncultured Phascolarctobacterium sp. | reverse complement strand
GCAGCTTCTGCATATGAGAGCGTGTAAGCTCCAGCATTGCCGCCAGGCCTACATCGGCACGCTGGCCGGCCTCCTGTTCAGTTATAATCAATCGTTGCTGCTCAGCAGCTCCGTTTTCAATATGCTCCATATAATCAAACCTACTCCCACACAAATTGCTATATCGGCCACATTAAATATCGGCCAGATACGAAAATCAAAAAAGTCAATTACCACACCGCGTGTAGTGCGGTCAATCAGGTTACCCAAAGCACCGCCGGCAAAAAGCGCTGTTCCCCAGCAGGCCATCACGCCGCTTTTAGCAATCTCCCGACGCATAAACCATACACAGCCGATTACAGCAACCGCAATCAGTACGAACAACCAGCGGCTGCCCTCCAGCATGCCGAAGGCGGCACCACGATTCAGTATAAACGTCCAGTGAAATACATTATTAATCACCGGTACGCTCTCCCCTAACGCAAAATGTGTTACCACATAATACTTTGTTGCCTGGTCCAATAAAACCACCAGCAAAGCTAACAAACCATAAACCATTTTATTCTCCTATTATCTTGATATGTATATTATAGCACACTAAAGACATAAAAATACAGATGACACAAAAACTTAATGAAAAAAAGCCATTGCATATTTCCGCAATGGCTTTCGTAAATACTAATTAATTAATTATTTTCAGTTGCCAGATCTTCGCGAATCTCAGCCAGCTGTTTGCGACGGCTGTGAACCTTTTCCCAATGCTCGAAGTACAGCTTGGTTTCTGCCACAACCACACCGCTCAAGCCCAGCAGAGCAATCAGGTTAGGAATAGCCATCAGACCGTTAACGATATCAGCAATAATCCAGATCATTTCCAGCTTCAGGAATACGCCCAGGCCTACCAGAATGATATAACCAATACGGTAAGGCATAATGCATTTTACGCCGAAGAGGTATTCTGCGCAACGCTCACCATAATAGCTCCAGCCGATAATAGTGGTGAAGGCGAAGAGTACCAGACCGCCGGTCAGGACATACTTGGCAACAGCCGGGAAAGCAGAAGCGAAAGCAGCCTCAGTCAGAGCAGCACCGTTCAGGTCGCCGGTCCAGGCACCGCTGACGATGATGGACAGGCCGGTCATGGTGCAGATGATGATGGTATCGATAAAGGTACCGGTCATAGAAACAAGGCCCTGTTCTGCAGGCCATTTGGTTTTCGCTGCAGCTGCTACAATAGGAGCGGAGCCTAAGCCGGATTCGTTGGAATAAATACCGCGGGCGATACCGCTGCGCATAGCCAGCATAATTCCGGCACCGGCAAAGCCGCCTGCTGCCGCAGTACCGTTGAAGGCACCGTCGATAACCAGCTTAATTGCAGCCGGCAAAGCATCGGCATAAAATACCAGCACGGAAACGGTTGCGATAACATAAACAGCAGCCATGAACGGAACAATCTTGCTTGCTACGTTAGCAATGGATTGCAGACCGCCGATAATAACAACAGCTACAAGAACAGTCAGAACTGCTGCTACAACATATTCGGAAACACCGAAGGATACATTAACAATAGAGGTGATTGCATTTACCTGAGTAAAGGTACCGCTACCAAGGCAGGCAGTCATAACACCGAAGATAGAGAACATTACAGCCAATGGCTTGAATTTTTTGCCCAGGCCCTGTTCAAT
>CAKQHU010000241.1 GCA_934234275.1 uncultured Phascolarctobacterium sp. | reverse complement strand
TGCGAACGCAAGGCCTGCCGCGGTTATTTTACCCTGCAGACGGCGGCCGAAGGGACGCGCTTTGGCGACCAGAGCGCTTTCATAACCTGCCTGACGCGTGAAATCTGTCCACATTGCCGGCAAAAGGCCTACGATGCAGCGTTGGCAGAAAAGAAGCGCGGCCGCTGGCAGTATGTGCTGGTGCAGGATATTGCCACTGGCACAGTAGAAAATTTATAAATAATAAGCATTAGGACGCTGCCAAATAAATACGCGTCCTGAGCTGAGAATCGAGGTTGAATAATGATTAAAGAATTGGTTGTAGCTACCCATAATCAGGGCAAGGTGGAAGAGTTTAAGGTTTTAATGAAGGATTTGCCGATTGAAATCAAATATCTGGCAGATTTTGACGCAGTAGAAGCGCCTGCGGAAACTGGCCGCACCTTTGCTGCCAATGCCCGCCAAAAGGCTACCTATTATGCAAAGAAGCTGGGCAAGCCCTGCATTGCCGATGATTCCGGCCTGGAGGTTCAGGCGCTGGACGGTGCTCCCGGTGTGCGCAGTGCGCGCTATGCCGGCGAAAAGGCCAGCGACGAGGACAACAACAACCTGCTGCTGCACAACATGAAGTTTCAGGTTAAGCGCACCTGCCGCTTCCGCTGTGCGCTGTGCGTAGCACAACCAGACGGCAAAGTGCTCAACGAGGTAGACGGCATCTGCGACGGCATGCTGCTGCATGAGCCTTTGGGTGAAAACGGCTTCGGCTACGACCCGCTGTTCTGGTCCACCGAGCTGCACAAGGGTATGGCAGAGGCTACCATGCAGGAGAAAAACAAAATCAGTCATCGCGGTAAGGCAATCCGTAAGCTGGTTGCTATTTGGAGCAAAAAGAAATGAGAATAGGCATTACTGGTGATACGCATGGCAGTGCGCAGGCGATTCGCCGCATTCTGCAGCAGACACCGCCTATCGAGCTGTGGCTGCATACAGGCGATTATGCGGCCGACGCCAACCGCCTGCATGATGCGACAGGCATCAAAACTGTGCGTGTGCGAGGTAACTGCGATTTACTTGATGACGGCAGTAAATTTGATGAGTACCTTGAAATAGAAGGCTATAAAATCTGGCTGACGCACGGACACAGATATATAGAAAGAAATGTGCAGGCTGATTTGGGCTATTGGGCCAAGCAGCTGGGGCAGGATATCGTGGTGTTCGGGCATACGCATGTGCCGATGGCCGAATATTATGCGGAAACGCTGCTGGTGAACCCCGGCAGTCCGTCCCGCCCCCGCGGCGGCTCGGAGCCTTGCTTTGCGGTGCTTACACTGCAGGCGGGGCAAACGCCGCAGGTGGAGTTCTTCAAGGTCTGAGTCTTTGATTAAGCAAATTTTGCGCAGTAAGCAAAAATTTTTTGACAATTCCTTAAAATAATGTAGTTTACACAGAAAACATCTTGCAAAACAGGGTAGTTTAATATACAATAAGTGTATACTATTTAACGGACGGAGCTAATGATTTTTTAGACAGCTTACGTCGGGAAATCTTGGAGGGAAAGAAAGATGACAATGACTCTGCGTGAAGAAGCTCTTAAATTACATATGGACAATAACGGCAAAATTGCTGTAGTAAGCAAGGTGCCTATTGCAACCCGTCATGATTTGGCTATTGCCTATACCCCGGGTGTAGC
>CAKQHU010000240.1 GCA_934234275.1 uncultured Phascolarctobacterium sp. | reverse complement strand
TTGGGTGGTACCGCGAGATAAAGGCAAGCTCGTCCCAAAGGGATGTGCTTGCCATATTTATTTTCAGGAAGAAGGAAAGAGCAAATGAAAAGAGCATATAACTTTAACGCCGGTCCCTCCGCTATGCCGCTCGAGGTATTACTAGAAGCGCAGGAAGAATTCTTAAACTACAAAAACACCGGCATGAGCATCATTGAAATGAGCCATCGCAGCAATGAATACGCTGCCATGCACGCAGAAACCAAACAGCTGCTGCGCGAGCTGATGGAAATCCCCGAGGACTACGAGATTATGTTTATCCAAGGCGGCGGCAGTACCCAATTTTTGATGACAGCTGCCAATTTCCACACTAAAAAATACGCCGCTTATGTCAACACCGGCGTCTGGGCCAAGAAGGCCATGGCGGAAGGAAAATTCTACGGTGAGGTTTACGAGGCAGCTAGCAGCGCCGATAAGAACCACAGCTACATTCCGCAGGAGTTCACACTCCGCCCCGATACTTCTTATGTACACCTCACTGCCAACAACACGATTTACGGCACCGAGTACAAGGATTTCCCCAAATTCGACGTTCCCGTTATCTGCGATATGTCCAGCGACATCCTCTCGCGCAAGGTGAACGTTAAGGATTTTGACCTTATCTACGCAGGAGCGCAAAAGAATCTTGGTCCTGCAGGCGTAGTCATTGTCATCGCCAAGAAAAGCTTTTTGGCAACAGCGCGCGAGGATCTGCCTACAATGCTGAAATACAGCACCTTTGCCAATAACGATTCTCTGTACAATACACCGCCGGTCTTTGCCATTTATATGGTTAACAAAACTCTGCACTGGATTAAGAAGCAGGGTGGCGTAAATGCTATTGCCAAAAATAATGCAGCAAAGGCTAAGATCATTTATGACGTTATCGACAACAGTAATGGTTTTTACAAGGGCCATGCGGTTCCCGAAGCTCGCAGCAATATGAACATTACCTTCAATCTGGCTACGCCGGAAATGGAGAAGGATTTCGTAGCTAAGGGCAAGGCTGCAGGCTTTGTCGGTATCGGCGGTCATCGTTTGGTCGGCGGCTGTCGCGCCAGTGCCTACAATGCTGTGCCGCTAGAGGCCTGCAAGGCGTTGGCGGAGTTTATGGAAGAGTATATGAAAGCAAACAAATAACAGGAGGATAATCACCATGAAAATTTTTGTCAGCAACGATATCAGCGAAAAAGGCGTAGCTCTGCTGCGCGAACACTTTGATGTAGATGTAATGCCCAACATGAAGCCGGAGGAGCTTATCAAGGTTATCAACAATTACGATGGCCTGGTAACCCGCAGCATGACCAAAGTAACCAGGGAGGTTATCGAAGCCTCCACCCGTCTGAAGGTTATCGGCCGCGCCGGCGTTGGCGTTGATAACATCGACATCCCCGCCGCTACCGCAAAAGGCATCGTCGTACTCAACACCCCGGAAGGCAACACCATGGCTGCTACCGAGCACACTGTTGCTATGATGATGGCTATGACTCGTCACATTCCGCAGGCCCATCAATCCATTCAGGAAGGCAAATGGGACCGCAAATCCTTTGACGGCATTCAGGTACAGGGAAAAACCTTGGGTATCATCGGCGTCGGCCGTATCGGCAGCCGCGTTGCCAAACGTATGCAGGCTATGGAAATGACCACCATTGGTTACGACCCGTATATTAC
>CAKQHU010000239.1 GCA_934234275.1 uncultured Phascolarctobacterium sp. | reverse complement strand
ATTCCCGACCCGTCTATTGACGATAAACGTCCCTGCGGCCGTATCCAGATGCACGAAACCGAAGCAGGCGAACGCAAGCATACCTTTGAGCCTATTGAATGCGGCATGACCAAGCAGGAGGCCTGCCAGGAAGCAGGACGTTGCCTGCGCTGCGACAAATTCGGCTTCAGCACACTGAAAGGAGGCAGAACCTTAAAATGGTAAACCTGACAATAGACGGACAAAAAGTTTCCGTTCCCCAGGGGACAACAATCATGCAGGCTGCTGCCACCGTCGGCATCGAAATTCCCCGCCTGTGTTATCTTAAAGGCATCAACGAAATCAGTGCCTGCAAGGTCTGCGTAGTTGAAATCCAAGGACAGAACCGCGTAGTTACCGCCTGCACCACTCCGGTACAGGAAGGCTTGGTAGTTTTCACCAACTCTCCTAAGGCCCGCAGCATCCGCCGCACCAACGTGGAGCTGATTTTATCCCAGCATGACTGCATGTGCGCAACCTGCGTGCGCAGCGGCAACTGCAGCCTGCAGACTTTGGCCAATGACCTTGGCATTTACGATATTCCCTATGAGCGCGATGTTGTCGACACTCCCTGGAACCAGGAGTTCCCGCTCATCCGCGATTCCAAGAAATGCATCAAATGCATGCGCTGCGTCCAGATTTGTGACAAGGTGCAAAAGCTGCATATCTGGGATGTGCAGAACACCGGTGCCCGTACTACCGTAGACGTTGCCGGCAATGTTTCCATTGAGGACAGTGACTGCAGCCTCTGCGGTCAGTGTATCACCCACTGCCCCGTTGGCGCGCTGAAAGAGCGTAACGATGTTCCTAAAATTTATGACGTATTGGCCGATCCCAATAAGGTAACCGTAGTACAGGTTGCACCTGCAGTACGCACCGCCTGGGCCGAAGCCTTCAACCTGCCGCCCGAGCTGGCAACCGAAGGCCGCATGGTAGCAGCACTGAAGAAAATCGGCTTTGACTATGTTTTCGACACCTGCTACGCTGCCGACGTTACCATCATGGAGGAAGCAAGTGAGCTTTTAGAGCACCTGCAAAATCCGCAGGACCACAGCTGGCCTATGTTCACCTCCTGCTGCCCCGGCTGGGTAAGCTATGTAAACAAAACTCATCCGTACTTCGTGCCTA
Source organism: uncultured Phascolarctobacterium sp. (assembly GCA_934234275.1). Taxonomy (GTDB): domain Bacteria; phylum Bacillota; class Negativicutes; order Acidaminococcales; family Acidaminococcaceae; genus Phascolarctobacterium_A. Next base: position 562 of record CAKQHU010000239.1, on the reverse strand, counting down.
ACCTTTCCACCACCAAATCTCCGCAACAGATTTTCGGTGCGCTGGCAAAATCTTATTTTGCACAGAAGAAGGGCCTGAAGCCGAAGGAAATCTGCTCTATTTCCATCATGCCCTGCGTTTCCAAAAAACGCGAGGCCGCTCTCTTCTCTATGCGCAGCAGCGGTACTCATGATGTAGATATCGTACTCACCACACGCGAGTTTATCCGCCTGCTGCGTGCCGAGCACATCAACCCGGCAATGCTGGGTGAACTGCCCTTTGATAATCCGCTGGGCCAAAGCACCGGCGCCGCAGTTATCTTCGGTGCCAGCGGCGGCGTTATGGAAGCAGCATTGCGTACCGCCTACCATGTAATCGAAGGCAAGGAAGCTCCTGAAGATGCCTTCACCGACGTTCGCGGCACAGAAGGCCGCAAGGTACGCGAATTCACCCTCGGCGGCGCAACACTGCGTACCTGCACGGTAAGCGGCCTGGGTAATGCAGGCAAGCTGCTCGACGAGCTCAAAGCAGGCAAGGTTCATTATGACTTCGTGGAAGTTATGGCCTGCCCCGGCGGCTGCGT
>CAKQHU010000238.1 GCA_934234275.1 uncultured Phascolarctobacterium sp. | reverse complement strand
CGCGTCGACTTGTATATAATACCATGTGACCTGCATTATGTCAACACCTTTTTTGTTACTTTTTTAACATTTTTTCGCGATACACTAGGACTCGTGGAAAAGCAACTATGCTTGATTATCGCCTTTTTCGGCATCAAAATTTCTTGAAAAAACTTCAAAAAAAGTTAGATTTTCTACCGAAAAACGGCAAAATCCGCGTAAAAAAATGCCTTTTCTTCAAAAAAATTCCAAGATTTTTTTGCTTTGTACTGTTTTTTTCTTTTATACTTTTTAACCGCAATCTGTAAAAAAATCAAAAAATGCGCTCTGCTTTCGCAGAGCGCACGAGAAACCATCTGTTATTTTTCGTAAGTGAAGTTGTTGATATGCGGACGCAGATCCTCGCCTTCCTGTGCTTCGGCAGACAGAACGGCCTGAACAATGATAGCATTCTCCAGACGTTTCTTTTGCAGACGACAGCCATACTCATACGGTTTGGTAATATCGCCGTTAATTAAATCCGCATTGGCGTGGCAGCCACCGCTGCAGAAGAAGCGAGCCCAGCATTTGCTGCATTCCGGCTTAGTAAGAACATGGGTATGACGGAACTTCTGCACCATTTCAGGTGTAACAATGCCGGTATCCAGGGTGCCCATCTTATATTGTTCACGGCCTACAAACTGGTGGCACGGATAAATATCGCCATCAGCAGTAATGCAATAGTATTCATGACCGGCGCCGCAGCCTGCCAAGCGCTTAGCTACGCACGGACCGTTATCAAGTGCTACATTGAAATGGAAGAAGTCAAAGGGATTACCTTCACGACGACGCTCCAGATATGCACGAGCCAGCTTATCATATTCATCGAAAATAACCGGCAAATCTTCCTCGGTCAATACCCAAGGTTCATCAATGCCTACTACCGGCTCTACGGAAATCTCCTTGCCTACCTTAGTCATATCAAGCACGTCTTCACAGAAGTGGGTGCTGAAATGGGTATAGGTTCCGCGCAGATAGTAGTTTTTGCCCTCACGGCTGTCAATTACCTTCTTAAAGCCGCGTACAGCTGCATCATAGCTGCCGGCTTTATTCGGGAACGGACGCATAGCATCATGAGTTTCCTTCTTGCCATCCAGGCTCAGAACCAGCATAACACGGTTATCGTTGAGGAATTTAATATTATCATCATTCAAAAGAGTACCGTTGGTAGTAAGCGTCAGCTTAATATTCTTACCGGTTTCTTTTTCGCGACGGCGTACATATTCGGTAATATGTACAACAACCGGCCAGTTCATCAGCGGTTCCCCGCCGAACATATCCAGCTCCAGGTTATGGCGCTTCTTGCTGCCTTCAATAGCAAACTCGATAGCCTTTTCCGCAGTTTCCTTGCTCATAAGCTGACGGCAGCCACCGAAGGAACCGGTGTCGGCAAAGCAGTAACCGCAGCGCAGATTGCAGTCATGAGTTACAAGCAGGCACAGGGATTTTACAATCGGCTTTTCTGCAAAAGTCGGCGGTACATCAAAGGAAGGGCTGAAAAGCAGACCTTCATCCTGCAGGCCGTGCATTTCTTCCAAGGCATCGCGCAAATCCTCTTCGCTGTATTTATCCTTCAAAGCAGCCATAGCCTCAGCATCGTTGCTGCCATCATAATAATCGAGTAAATCGTAAATAACATCGTCTACAAGATGAACGGCACCGCTGTTGATATCCAGCACAGCCATATTGTCATCAAGACG
>CAKQHU010000237.1 GCA_934234275.1 uncultured Phascolarctobacterium sp. | reverse complement strand
TTTCTATCGGTAATGAATACGTACGGATTGCTCAGTACAGCTTCCATTTTGTCAGCATCGGTTGCCATGTACGGGGAAATGTAGCCACGGTCGAACTGCATGCCTTCAACGGTTTCCAGATGAGTTTCCATGGTCTTGGATTCTTCAACAGTGATAACGCCGTCGTCGCCAACTTTTTCCATAGCATCGGCAATCAGGTTACCGATTTCATCATCAGCTGCGGAGATGGAAGCAACTTGTGCTTTTGCAGCCTTGGTTTCAACCTTTTGGGAAACATTTTTCAGTTCGTCAACCAGTACGTCAACTGCTTTTTTGATACCTTTTTTCAGAACCATCGGGTTAGCGCCGGCAGCAACGTTGCGCATGCCTTCGTTAATCATAGCCTGCGCCAGAACGGTAGCAGTGGTGGTGCCGTCACCGGCAACATCGTTGGTTTTGATGGATACTTCTTTAACCAGCTGTGCGCCCATGTTTTCAAACGGATCTTCCAGTTCGATGTCGCGGGCAATGGTTACACCGTCATTGGTAATGGTCGGTGCGCCGAATTTCTTTTCCAGTACAACGTTACGGCCTTTAGGACCGAGGGTTACTTTTACAGCGTCAGCCAGAGCATTTACGCCACGCTCCAGGCTACGACGAGCTTCTTCATTAAACAGAATTTGTTTAGCCATTTTATATCGCTCCTTTGAAAAATCAATTACAAATTTATTACAGTTTTTATGTTACTTTTCTATGGTTGCTAATATATCGCGTTCACTGAGAATTAGGTAATCCTTACCTTGATGTTTAACAGGAGTTCCGCTGTATTTTGCGAAGATAACTTCATCGCCAACTTTTACTTCAGGTTTAATCAGAGTGCCGTTGTCGCTGTATTTGCCTCTGCCTACAGCCAGAACCTTGCCCTGTTGTGGTTTTTCTTTTACTGCGGTATCCGGCAGGAAAATGCCGCTGGCAGTTTTTTCTTCTACTTCTACAACCTCTACAATTACGTGATCAGCTAATGGTTTTAACATTTTTATAACCCCTTTCGAGTATTCTTACTTACGTGAGAGTAATTTGCTTCTTGGTTATTAGCACTCATTTACTCTGAGTGCTAACCACAATTCTTATTATATCCATATTAGGAAAAATTGCAAGTACTTTTTCACTGTTTTTTACAAATTTGTCGCAAATTCTGCTTCACGCCCTCAAAATTCCGCTTCAGCGCCCTGTTTTTTTGCTTCGCAGGCTCAAATTTTTGCTTGGGCATAAAAAAAGAGCAGTTCACACTGCCCTTTCAGCTCATTGTTGTCTTTTAGCCGCAGCTGCAATAATACTTTCCGCCAGCTCCTTCAGGCTGATGCGTTTAGCCATACTGAACTGCTGCATCTTACGATATGCTTCCTGCTCCGTCATTCCGTGCGCTGCCATCAGGATACCCTTGGCACGGTCCAGCAGCTTACGTGTCTCCAAGCTTTCCTTCAGCTTATCAAGCTCCAGATTAAGCTTATGCATTTCCTGAAAGCGTTTGGCCGCAATCTCCATCGCCGGGAAAAGCTGTTCCTCGCGTACAGGCTTAACCAGATAAGCGATAACGCCTGCATCCGATGCTTTCTCAACAATATCCTGCTGACTGTAAGCTGTCAGCAGCAATACCGGAGCAATATTATCGGCAGCAATAATTTTTGCTGCGGTAATACCGTCCATAATCGGCATTTTTATATCCATGATAATAAAATCAGGC
>CAKQHU010000236.1 GCA_934234275.1 uncultured Phascolarctobacterium sp. | reverse complement strand
CATGGCGTGCGCATTAAAGACGCTGCTCTGGTGGCTGCTGCTGTGCTTTCTAACCGTTATATCAATGACCGTTTCTTGCCTGATAAGGCTATTGACCTGGTAGATGAGGCTGCTGCCCGTCTGCGTACTGAAATTGATTCGCTGCCGACCGAGCTTGATGAAAGCAAACGTCGTATTCTGCAGCTGGAAATCGAAGCTCAGGCTTTGGGCAAAGAGGAGGATGCTCAGTCCAAGGACCGTTTGGCTAAGCTTAACGAGGAGCTGGCAAAGCTGCGTAAGGAAAACGATGAGCTTGTTAAACACTGGGATGCAGAAAAGGCTTCTATTGCTCGCGTACGTGAGGTAAAGAAGGAAATCGATGCTGTGAAAAACCAGATGGAGCAGGCTGAGCGCGACTATGACCTGAATAAAATGGCTGAATTGAAATACGGCCGTCTGCCTGAGCTGCAGAAGGAATTGGCTGCTTTGTCCAAGAAGGATGAAAACGGCAATGACAATGTTATGCTCAAGGAAGAGGTTGACGAAGAGGATATCGCTAAGGTTGTCAGCACCTGGACCGGTATTCCTGTTGCCCGCTTAGGCACCGGTGAACGTGCTAAACTGGTTCACCTGGAGGAAATCCTGCACGAGCATGTTATCGGTCAGGATGAGGCAGTCAAGGCTGTCAGTGAGGCCGTTATTCGTGCGCGTGCCGGAATCAAGGATCCTAACCGTCCGATTGGTTCCTTTATCTTCCTTGGTCCTACCGGTGTCGGCAAAACCGAGCTGGCTAAGACCTTGGCCGAGGTGCTCTTTGATGATGAACGCAACATGGTGCGTATCGATATGAGCGAATACATGGAGAAGCACACCGTATCTCGTCTGATCGGTGCGCCTCCGGGATACGTCGGCTATGATGAAGGCGGTCAGCTGACCGAGGCTGTACGCCGTCATCCGTACAGCGTAATCCTGTTGGACGAAATCGAAAAGGCACATGCAGATGTCTTTAACGTATTGCTGCAGGTTCTGGACGATGGCCGTCTGACCGATGGTAAAGGCCGTATCGTTGACTTCAAGAATACCTTGATTATTATGACCAGTAACCTTGGCAGCAACGAGATTATGAAGGCGCAGGGTTCTATGGACAGAGAAAAGATTCAGCAGATGCTGATGAACTTCTTCCGTCCGGAATTCCTGAACCGTGTTGATGACATCGTTGTGTTCAAACCGCTGCAGGCAGAACAGATTAAGGAAATCGTTAAACTGGTACTGCGTGAGCTGGGTGACCGTCTGAACAAGCAGCTGGAGCTGACGCTTACTTATACTGACGAGGCTGTCGCTTTCCTGGCAAAGGCCGGCTTTGATCCTGCCTTCGGTGCCCGTCCGTTGAAACGTCTGATTGTCCACACTGTTGAAAACATCCTGGGCAAGAAGATTGTTGCAGGCGAAATTAAAAATGGCGACAAGGTTGAGGTTGTATTGGTAAACGATGCAATTGACGTTGTCGTAAAATAAAACAGCTTTGGGTTTAAGCGCCCTCTGCTGCCGTGAAAGCGGTGGCGGAGGGTGCTTTTTCTAATATATATAATAGGCTTATTATTGAGCAGCAGGTTGGGAAATGATACAATTAAAAGAGATGTTCAGTTAATGAGTTGCCAATGAATGACGTTTATAAAACGAGGTGAGCAAAATGAAATATACATATGTAGAGTTCGCTGATGGAACGCTTGTTACTTTTAATGATAT
>CAKQHU010000235.1 GCA_934234275.1 uncultured Phascolarctobacterium sp. | reverse complement strand
GCATATTCCACGCGCAGGCCGCTGTGCGGACGCACCTCCGCATTTTCTACATACCTTGCACGGTCAAGAATATCCTTAAGGATATTGCCAAGCTGCATTTCGCCCCAGGTACCGCGCACCTTAACGTTCGAAAGAACGCGCCGCAGCTCGTCCACACCGCAGGAAAGACTCTGCATCTGTCCCAGGGACTGGTGCACCTCGCCCAGGCACTTGTTGACCTGCGCAAATTTCTGTTCCAGCGATTGATTAAGACGCTCGTCTACAGTCATGCGGATGCGCTCCAGATTCTGGTCCGTCATATCCGCCAGACGCGCCACGCGCTTGTCAATCTGTTCACTCAGCCTGTCGCTGGCCGCCTGGTTTTCCAAGCGTGCCGCCCGCGCCAGCGTGCTCTGCTCACCGCGCAGGTCGTACATGCTTTCCGCAAGCCTGCGCTCCAAAAGCTCCAGCCGCTGCGCCGTCATGTCCGCCTTGGGGCGTCCCTGTATCAATAATATTATCACACCTGCCAACAGCAGGGCTATGACAATCATCAAAGCTATAGCCAATGTACTCATTTTTTCTATACTGACCTCCGTTATTTTTTTATTATAGCAGAAAACAAGTACACAGCCAACATATTAACGAACAAAATTTTCATATTTAACAAGATATTTTCATAATATCACTTTTTTAACAAAATCAGCTTACATCTGCGCCCAAATCGTGTATAATATATTCATACATTATTTATTCCAACGAGGTATTACGTTATATGATAGATGAAAGTCCTAATCTCAATTCTGCTGATAAAATTCTTGAAGCCGCAACCAAGCTGTTTGCCATGGACAGCTTCGCTGCCGTGTCCATCAAGCAGATTTCTGTTGCCAGCGGTGTCAACAGCGCGTTGATTTCCTATTATTTCGGCGGCAAGAAGAATTTATATCAGGAGGTTTTATATACCGAGGCCGAAAAATTTCTGAAGCTGCAGGACAAAATCCGTCAGCAGTCAGGTTCACCGCTTACCAAGCTGCGTACCTATGTAGACGGCATTGCCGAAATGCAGCAGCAAAACCCTTACAACATTCATCTGATTTACCGCGAGCTGCTGACTCCGCAGCCCATGTTCGAAAATTATGTGCGCAGCAAGCTGTACCGCATCCACCAGTTCATGACCGAGCTGGTTGAAGAAGCTATTGCCTGCGGCGAAATCGTTGCGGATATCAAAGCAACCCACGTTGCTTTCACACTCGAAGGTATTATCATGTTCTTCTTTTTGATGCACAGCCACATTTGCGAGCTGGGCAATTTCAAAAACGGCGCAGAGCTTGATTATCTGCTGCAGGCGCTCAACACCTACCTTGCATCACTTAGCAAAAAATAAATATAGTCATCAAATAAAGCTGCTTCAAAGCAGCTTTATTTTTGTTTACAACTTTGTTGCTTGACGCTCTCTACATTAGAACCTATAATTTAATTGAACGATTAAAAATTTTACAACGTTAACATTATTCTGCAAGGGAGCTGTTAAATTATGCAGTCTATTATGGAAAAACTTCCTAAACTTCCTGATAAAAAGAAGCTTGTTGCCGGAGCTGCCGTTGTCGTACTGGCAGCCGCAGGCTGGCAGCTTTACAGCAGTATTACGCATAAGCCGCAGGAGGCAAACTACATCCCCATCGTCAGGACTATGACGATCGGCGAAAGCATTGTCGATTCCTCCGCCGTTTATCCCGGTGAGGTGCGCGGGCGCTACGAAAGCCAGCTGGC
>CAKQHU010000234.1 GCA_934234275.1 uncultured Phascolarctobacterium sp. | reverse complement strand
TGACGATCATGTTCTATTATCGATGGATGTAGTAGAACAAGCAAACAAGAAAACCCGAATGGGCCTCTGGGGGCTCTACGCCTTTTTCCTTCTTGTCTTCAGTTGGTTTTTACTCTCTGCTATCCAAGATGAACGAGCTCAGCGCAAACTCACCGCACACCGCCAGCAAACCAAGGCGAAGCGCCGCGAATGGCTGGACGCCCACCCGGAGGAAAAGGGCGCACCCCCCAGCGCTAGACGCAAAAAAGACCGCCGTTGAGCCGCTTTCACCCGAAAGCCGCCCGCGGCGGATGCTTCGCCGGCAGGACTAGGCCCCGCTCTCCCGATCGACTTCCACGAAAAAAAGAACGGCGCTCCGCTCCGAGCGCCGTTCTTTTCCACGTTATCAGCCCGCAGGTCAGGGGCAGTCCCGGCGATCCTCCCGACGGATCGGCTCCCCCGACCTTTGGATCTCCCGCTTTTAGTTGTTTCGCGAGCACTTTTCGGCGTCGATGGCCAGGACCAGCATCAGGACGTAGAGGGCGTCGGCGGGATCGGCGACGTCCAGAACGTAGGTGTCCGTCCAGCGGAAGAGCTCCTTTGAGATCTGGGCCACCTGGCGCTGGCCATCGTAGACGGCGTAGTCCCACTCCAGGAAGCTGCCCTCCACCGTCCAGCCCCGGCAGTCAATGGTATAGTGGGGGCGGAAGAGGGCAAACTCCTTGGAGATACAGCCGATGTAGCCGTCGGCATCGTAGAGCTCGAATTTCGGCAGAAAAGTGAAGATCTTCTCCTGGACCGTGCCGATATGGTTCCCGTTCTCGTCCAGAATGTGCAGGCAATGGCCCCAGGAGAGCTGGCCCTTCACGGTGTAGACGGTGCTGCCGTCCTCGTCGTAGATATCGTAGCTGTCGAACCAGGAGAAGAAGCGCTGCTTGAAGAGGAGCCGCATGGATGATCCCTTCCTTTCCGTTTTCCGGCACTTCGCCGCTTCCCGTTTCAGGATGCTCCGCCCCGTGGGCAGGGGGCCGGCGGAGCGAAAATTTTGCCTCGGATACCCCCGGCAAGACCATTTTAGCAGAAAATCGCCGGGACGTGGGTTACAATTCCGTTACGTTTTTTTCGCGCTTTCCCGAATTTTCCCCGGAAGGGCGGAAACTTTGCCGGATCGGAGCCAATTTTGGGATTGACAGAATACCCCCACGGGGTATATAGTGATTTTTGAGAAAAATACCCCCACGGGGTATCCGGTTTGTTCTGGAAAATTCTGGGCCACTGGAGAAAGGACCTGACCATGCGCGAGGAAAAATATGACATCTCGGGAATGCACTGCGCTGCGTGCAGCGCCTCGGTGGAGCGGGTGACCCGCCGTCTGCCGGGCGTGGAGCGCAGCGACGTGAATCTCACCACCGGCATCCTGACCATCGCCTATGACGAGGAGCAGACGAAGCCGGAGGACATCATCAATAAGGTGACGAAGGCGGGCTTCGGCGCCGCCCTCCACCAGGACCAGCCCACGGCAAAGACGGAGGAGACCAAGAAGGCGGAGGAGGACGCCGCCTACCGTGCCCAGAAGCACAGTCTCATCGGCGCGGCGGTCTTCTCGGTGCTGCTGCTCTACGTCTCCATGGGCCAGATGCTGCCGACGCCCCTCCCCCTGCCGGAGCTCTTCTCCATGATGAGCCACCCGGTGAACTACGCGAGTTTGCAGCTGATTTTGACCATTCCGGTGCTGGTCTTCGGCCGGAGCTATCTCTTGGGCGGCTTCTCCGCCCTGATCC
>CAKQHU010000233.1 GCA_934234275.1 uncultured Phascolarctobacterium sp. | reverse complement strand
GCGCTGAAGATTTTTGATATTATTGCGGATGCTGAGGCGAAGGCGCATGCTGTGGAGAAGAATGCAGTGCATTTCCACGAGGTTGGCGCGATTGATTCTATCGTTGATATTGTGGCAATCGCCGTGTGTGCCGACAGCCTGGGTGTTGAAAACGTAATTGTACCGGAGCTGTGCGAGGGCCGCGGTACTGTCCGCTGCCAGCATGGCGTGCTGCCGGTGCCTGTTCCTGCAACAGCTAATATTATGCAGCGCTTTGGCTTTAATGTGCGCTTGCTGCCGGTGCAGGGAGAGTTTGTTACTCCGACCGGTGCTGCTGCCGCTGCTGCGCTGATGACTACGGATGAGCTGCCGCAGAGCTTTAAAATTCTGGGCATCGGTCTGGGTGCAGGCAAGCGTCAGTATGAGCGTCCCAGCATTTTGCGTGCGCTGCTGATTGAGGACAACGCGCAAAAAAAAACTCTCTAAACAATAATGCTTTGCTGACTGACAGTATCTGCCAACTGCAGTCTGATATTGATGACTGCAGCGGCGAACTTTTAGGCTACACGCTGGAGCGCCTGTTGGCGGCAGGAGCGCTGGATGCTCATTATCAGCCGGTGTTTATGAAGAAGAGCCGTCCGGCGTGGGAGCTTACTGTTATCTGCCGCGAGGAGGACAGAGCGAAGCTGGAAGCGCTGATTTTTGTGGAAACGACAACCATCGGCATTCGTCGTGCGCGCATGGAGCGCACTGTGCTGCCGCGTAGCAGAGATGTGGTGCATACTGCTTATGGTGATGTGGCGGTGAAGCGCTGCCTGCTGGAGAACGGCGAACGCTGTTATGTGGAATATGACAGCGCTGCTAAACTGGCGCAGGAGCAGGGAGTGCCGCTGCAGGATATCTATCTGGCGGCACAGCTGGCGCAAAAAAACATAAATTAGCCACAAAAGTGTGGTATAATATCTCCATAATACGTCAGAGAATGGAGAAAAAATGACTAATGTTTTCGATTTGATAGAAGAATTTTATACACAGGATGAAGAATGGAATTCGGTACTGCAGCAAGGCTGTGCCGAGGATTTCCTGCGCTATAAAACATGGCAGGGAGCCAAGGACGGCGAGCTGGTCAAGATTTGGGATTATATTACGATTCTTTGTATTTATCTTGGCAATTCCGAGAATTTTCTCGGCGATATGTCGCGTGAGGATTTTATTGACTGCGTAGGTTGGTGCTGCCGCAATGTTTCCGGCTTCCCGGCAACGGAGAGCAACATCGCACATTTCCTGGATGTTATGCAGGAGTTTTATGCATATATGAAAAAGAAACGCATTATTACCCGTGATAATGCGCCTGCCGAAGCCAAAGCCAAGCTGCTCGTTGACGGAAAACTGCAGATTGTCGGCAAGGATGGCAGCTTTTTGCCCGGGCATGACCGTTACAATGTGTATTCTACGCCGGATTTGCCGACGAAGGTGTATTTGAATATCGGCGAGAGGATGCAGAATCTGCTGGATGATGTGCAAAGCTACTATACGTCAAAGCAGTTCCGTCGCGATCTGGAGCGGGCCGATTTTCTCTTCGGCGGTATTTTCCAGAACGGTACTGTTCAGGAAAAGCCGGGCACGGAGGAATATTCGCAGACCTTCTGGGATTATTTTCTCTTTGATTATCGCCTGCTTGAAGATGATAAAACGCCACTGCAGCATTACCGGGATGTAATCTGCCGCGATGCTTCCGAGATGGACACCTCCGTTGATATTTTGAATGAGCTGATTAAGGCAAAGCTGGTTCTCTTTGATGTGCAAAGACGCACGGAGGAGGG
>CAKQHU010000232.1 GCA_934234275.1 uncultured Phascolarctobacterium sp. | reverse complement strand
TCCTGATTCTGATTTAATCAGCTTAATTATAGCATATAAATATAATTTAAACCTGAAAGACACAGAAAAAACACGAACAGACAGGAGCCGGACAGCGATAAATAAAAGGAAGCAGGTGCTTAACTTACTTACTTTTAACACTTACTGCCGTTAAAGCATTTTCTTAATGGTACAAATGTGCTATAATAAAAAACGCAATAAGAAGCAGGAGGTGCGCTTTATTTATGAAGAAAAAAGAGCGTGACAGGCTGCAGGTAGAATATATCTGTCCTGATTGCGGCAAACATTTGGCTTGGGCGCTGCCTACCGCTGTAATACAATGTCCGTGCGGACATTGGGTAGATAATAACAATCGTTTAAAAGATAAGAGTGAGGTTTATCTGCCTTTAGACAGTGAGCAGACTGTACTTTTTTAATGGGGGTAAGAAACATGGCAACAATTTGGCAACAGGCTGAAGAATTAAAAGATGAAATGGTCGAGCGCCGCAGAGATTTGCATAGACATCCGGAAACAGGCTGGACGGAATTCCGTACGGCAAGCATGATTATCGGTGAGCTGAAAAAGCTTGGCTATGATGTTAAATTCGGCGCTGACGTTATTGACGAAAAATCTATGATGGGCGTGCCGAGCGAGGCAGAGTTGGCTGATTATATGCAAAGAGCCATCAGCGAAGGCGCGGATCCGGAGCTGGTAAAGAAGATGGCAGGTGGCAAGACCGGTATTGTGGCAACTCTTAAAACAGATAAACCTGGCAAAACAGTTGCCTTCCGCTTTGATATGGACTGCAACGATGTAGAGGAGGAGCGCTGCGACGAGCATCGCCCGGCAAAGGAGGGGTTTGCCTCCGAGCACAAAAAAGCTATGCATGCCTGCGGTCATGACGGTCACGTAACCATCGGCCTGTCGGCGGCAAAGCTGCTTGCAGCTAATAAAGCACGTTTGGCAGGAACGATTAAATTGATTTTCCAACCGGCAGAGGAAGGTGTGCGCGGTGCCTTTGCTATGATGAACGCAGGTGTAGTTGACGATGTTGATTACCTGTTCGGCGGTCATATCGGCTTTAAGGCTACTACCGACAACTGCCTGGTAACGATGACTGACGGCTTTTTGGCAACTACGAAGCTGGATGCGGAATTTACAGGTGTGTCTGCCCACGCAGGCGCAGCGCCGGAGCAGGGTAAAAATGCTTTGCTGGCAGCAGCTCAGGCTGCTGTTTCTCTGAATACGATTGCGCGCCACAGCAAGGGCTCCAGCCGCATCAATGTAGGCGTACTCAACGCAGGCACCGGACGCAATGTTGTACCCGATATCGCTTCCATTAAGCTGGAAACCCGTGGTGCTACTACCGAAATTGACGAATACATGGTTAACGAGGCTAAACGTATTATTAATGCCTGCGCCGCTATGTATGATGTTAAGGTGAAAATCACTATGGCCGGTGCTGCACCTGCCTGCTTTGCGGACAAGGAGCTGGGTCATGAGGTTGCAGAGCTGATTGAAGAAAAATGCCACTATGACGAAGTTGTGGAATATGTGGACATGGGCGGCAGCGAGGACTGCGGTTACTTCATGGAGCGTGTACAGCAGCATGGCGGACGTGCCTTGTATATGATGTACGGTACCAATATTGCGGCAGGTCATCATAACAGTCATTTCGATTTTAACGAGAACTGTCTGTGGAAGGCTGCGGCCACTATTACTGAAATCGCTGTACATTTCAGCAACAAGTAAATAATTTAAGCAAAACTGCCATGATTTTGCCATAATCTTATGCTATACTTATAAACATAAACAAAAGCAATATCTTGGAGGTATATA
>CAKQHU010000231.1 GCA_934234275.1 uncultured Phascolarctobacterium sp. | reverse complement strand
TGGTCGGGGATGTCCACCCGCCAGTACAAAAATCTGAAGGGATTGAAAAAGGAAAACCTTCGTGATAACATGACCACGCTGGAGCTGGTGCTGAATATGCTGGCGGAGGCCACCACCACGGAAATTTCCAAGCAGAAAGCACCGGCGACCCTTTCGGAGAACATCGACGTGGCCCGTGCCGGAGGCAAGGTGGCTGGCGATGCGCGGAAGGCCATTGAGACGCAGACCGGCGTTCCTGTCATCACTTCCAAGAACGCCGCGCAGCTCAGCGAAGTGGTTACAAATCTGCTGGAAGATGCTGCGGATATGGATAAATAGCGTTTGCGCATAATGAAGTTGCAATTATTCGAACTATCATCAGAAATGATTTGTGGAGTAGCATAGGAGGATGGCGGTGTGTCCAGAAATGATCAATACAGGCAGTTGATTGCTGATGTGCGCACAGCCTATCAATCAGGACAGCGTGAATTGAAGTGGTGCGATGAATGCCAAGAGATCAATCTGTGGACTTATTGGCAGGGACGCGGACATTTAGATGCCCGGATCATGCTGGTGGGGCAAGATTGGGGCTGCCCATGGGATGCCGGAGCCGTAGCAGTTATGCGGAATATACAGGCAATGAATTGCGGGCAATCTGTCAGTTATATGTGTGAAAATGAAAACCCAACGGATAGGAATCTTATTGAACTCTTTCACTCGATTGGGTTTGATATTCTGACGGACGACTCACGCCTGTTTTTTACGAACTTTGTGATGGGGTATCGTGTCAAGGGAACCAGCGGAAATTTTAAGAAAAGCTGGGCAATGGCAGATGCAGAATATTTCCGTCGGTTGGTTGAGATCATCCGTCCGCGCATCCTTTTGTGCTTGGGCAAGGATACATTGAAAAGTGTGCTCGGTTGCTTTGACAGCACCGTATCAAATAAGGTGAGCTACAATTGCGTTATCGAAAGCGAGAAAAATCCGGTGGTGGTAAGCCTCTCAGATGGAGTGCCAGTCTATGTGTTTGCCTTGGCGCACTGCGGTGTAATGGGTACGCTCAATCGAAATCGGGGCAGTGGTGATAAACTCTCGCTGAATCGGCAGAAGAATGACTGGGCAAAAGTGCTTCCGGTATTTTGGAGCGATCCGCAGCTCATGAATACATATTGGAAACCGGCTATTGAACTGTTACGGGAGATTGAAACATCAGAGGAAAAGCGAGATTGGTGTAAAGAATATTCTGCCTATGCGCCACAGGCGGACAAGCATGGGTTGATGCGAGACATTGAGCGGTTTATAGAGGAAACATATAAAAATGGCGTGGTGATTGGAAATTACCATGAAATAATGAAAAGCCTAAATCTTAATGAGCGGCAGATTGTTAAGGCAGAAAAAGCATGGATAGATACCCTATCGCTGTATGGTGCGGTGGCGTGCCTTGCGTATCATTTCCGACGGGATCATTTCTGCGAGGGCAGCCTCATAAACGACAGCGTGGCGAATGGGTGTGTGCTGCGATTAATGGAACGGATATATAAGCTGCTTGTTGCAATGCCGTAATAAAAGTGGGGCGGTTTAAAATCTGCCTCGCTATAGACAAAGAAAACCGTGTGCTGACCGCAAGGTCAGCACACGGTTTTTCATTTGGATTCCTTCAGCCAGACCTCCAGTTCCTTCTGAGAGATCAGCCCCTGCTCACATTTATCCTTTTCCGCTCTGGCCCGCTCACTCCAATCGTAAAACTGCTGGTCGGTGATCCGTCCGGCCTTGATCCACGCAAAGCGCTTTTTGTACTCTCGGCGGTAGACCTTGAATACCTCATCGTCCCGCTTGCTGCG
>CAKQHU010000230.1 GCA_934234275.1 uncultured Phascolarctobacterium sp. | reverse complement strand
ATATCGCCCAGGCGGAAGACACGGCCGTTGGCATTGATGGGGATGGCAGCAATATTTTCCACGCTGTCGGGGCTGCCGGTAATGCGCAGGTAGGAGTTGGCTGTGTCGGCCTCAATCATACCGCTGGCATTAATTGATGTCTGTGCCTTGATGGTGCTGGCAATGCTGTTGATATCCAGTCCCAGCTGTGCCAGCTTGGCGGTTTGCATCTGCACGAAGATTTTCTCCGGCTGTACGCCCACCAGCTCAACCTTTTTGACATCCGGCACGCTGAAGAAGTCCAGCTTAATTTTTTCGGCGTATTTACGCATATCCTCATAGGTGAAGCCGTCACCGGTAATTGCGTAGATATTGCCGTAAACGTCATCAAAGCGGTCGTTATAAAACGGACCTACGGTACCCGAAGGCAAATCCTTCTTGCCGTCATTGACGATGTTACGCAGCTCCAGCCAGCGCTGGCGGACAGTGTTACCTGAAACCTCATCCTTAAGTGCTACCGTAATAACGCAGACACCGGGGCGCGAATAGCTGGTGATTTTCTTAACTTGCGGCAGACTTTGAATCTGCTTTTCCAACGTATTTGTCAGATGCATCTCTACATCCTTGGCGCTGGCACCGGGCCAGGCTGCGGATACTACCATCTGCTTGACGGCAAAGCTGGGGTCCTCGCTGCGGCCGAGCGATTTAAAGGAAAACATACCCATAATCAGCACAAGCACAGCGAAGAAGTAAACTAACTGGCGATGGTTGATAGCCCATTCTGCCCAGTTGGCATGATGCTTTTCGTTGTTTGACATCAGATATCACCGCCTTTAGTCAGACGCACCTGTTGGTTATCGACAAGCTTGCTGAGGCCGGCGGTTATCAGAATATCACCCTTGTTTAAGCCGCCTGCCAGGCGCACGTTGTTGCCTACGTAACCGGCAACCTTAACGTCCTGCAGCACAGCGCGGTTATTGCGTACCAGCCATACCTGAGTCTTGTCGTTTACCTGATACAGCGCCGTAGCCGGGATAACCAGCTCGTCCGCTGCTGCCGCAGCGTCCTTAAAGCTGACCTTGGCAGTCATGCCGAGCTTCGCTTCTGCAGGCAGCTGTGGCACCGCAACGCGCACCTTATAGGTACGTGTAATGCTGTCGGCAATAGGCGAAATTTCGCGAACAGTGCCCTTCGCCGTAACATCGGGAAGCGCCCAGAAGCTGATTTCTGCCTGCTGGCCGACACTCAGCTTGACGTTTTCCGGCACATTAATCTGGATTTCTCGTTCACCGCTGCGCACGATGGTGACCATCGGCGTACCGGCTGCCGTTACCTGACCTGCTTCGCCGGTGATGGCTGCCACAACGCCGTCGGCATCACTTGTCAGCTGCGTGTAGCTCAGCTGGTTGCCGCTGGCGTTGGCGTTGGCCTGTGCCTGACGCAGGGTAGCATTGGCTGCCTCCAGCTGGGTGTTGTACTGGTCGCGTGTTGCTTCGCTCACAGCACCGCCGGCATATAGCTTGTTAAAGCGTGCTGCATTGTCAGCTGCCAGCTTTTGGTTGGCAACTGCGGATGCCAGCTGTGCATTGGCTGCTTCTACGCTTTGGTTTACATCCTTCGGGTCAATGGTCATCAGAATCTGGCCGGCGTGTACCCGGTCGCCTACGTTGACAAGACGGGAAGCGATTCTGCCGGCAGTCTGGAAGGCCAGCTGACTTTCGTAGCGCCCACGCACCTCACCGGGATAAACGGCGGAGGAATCGACAATGCTTTCGCCCATCGTCATAGTCCGGACGATGGGGATGTAGTTTGCCTCCTGCGGTTTATGCGTAATACTGCTGTAAAGC
>CAKQHU010000229.1 GCA_934234275.1 uncultured Phascolarctobacterium sp. | reverse complement strand
CTCAACCAGCTTTTGGGCTACGGACATGTGGCGGCTTTGAGTCAGGTGCTGGAGCGGCAAAAGGATTGCCACAGCGCTTTGATTGACCAGTTCACCCAGTCTACGGTAAATTTAAAGGCTTTGCAGCAGCGCTTCCCAGGCTGTAGTGTGCGTCAGCAGCCCAAGGCAGAAAGCAATCTGGCGGTTGCCGCTGCCTCGGTGCTGGCCCGCGCCCGTTTCTTGCGGACGATGGACGAGCTGGCTCAGCAGGCCGGCGTAGGCGAGCTGCCGAAGGGAGGCGGCGAGCAGGCAACGGCCTGCGCCCGTCGCTTAGCAGAAAAATACGGCAAGGATGCTTTGCGTGAATATGTAAAGCTGCACTTTGCCAATTACAAAAGAGTGTAGAGATTATGAAAAAACTTATTGTTAACGCAGATGATTTCGGTCTGCATCCTTTGATTAACGCAGGTATTATCAAGGGCTATAAGGAGGGCTTTATTACCAGCACCTCACTGATGCCCAGCGCTCCCTGTTGGCAGGAGGCGGTGCAGCTGGCGCAGGAAAATCCTCAGCTCGGTATAGGCGTGCATCTGACGCTTGTCGGCAGTGTGGCGCCGGTGTTGCCTGCAGGCAAGGTCAGCAGCCTTTTGGATGAGCAGGGATTGTTTTTGCCTGATTACGTTGCCTTTGCCAAGCGCTTTTACAGCGGCAGCGTCAAGCGCAGCGAGCTGGAAGCGGAGCTGCGCGCGCAAATAGAAAGAGCGCTGGAAGCTAAAATAAATATTACGCATATCGACAGTCATCAGCATACGCATGTGCTGCCGGGAATTAATGCACTTGTATTAAAGCTCTGTAATGAGTATAATATTATAAGAGTACGTATACCTAAGGAAGCCTATACCTTTACCGGTGGTTTTCATACAGGTATCGGCAGAATGATCGGACGCAGCGGGCTCAGCTTTTGTGCTCAGATGGCGGCGCAGCGCGCCGACAGCCTTGGCTTAAAGCATCCGCAGCATTTTTTCGGGATGCTGGCGGGAGGTCATCTGAATGCGGAGCTTGTAGGCAATATCCTGCATCAGCTTCCGGTTGGCGTCAGCGAACTGATGACGCATCCCGGTCTTGATTCTGCTGCCTTGGGAAAAATATTTCCCTGGCAATATCATTGGCAGGAGGAAATGCAGGCGTACCTTGACAGCGGCAATAAAAAGCTGCTGCAGCAGGAGCATATTCAGCCTGTTAATTTTACGGCCTGCTAAAGCTCTTGTACTAAAAAAATAAGCTCATTTGGAGTCTGCTAGATGAATAAAAAATTATTGTTCCGCCTGGGTCTGCTTTTTGGCTTTGTGCTGTTGATTTCGGCGGCGGTTATTTATTTCACATTTGATATACGGACCTTGGAATACCTGACGATGTTCGAGCCTCGCTGTATTCTGCTGGCTTTGTCATGTCTTACGATAGGCTTGATTTTTGACGGCCTGCGTCTGATAACCTTGGCTTCGGTGACGGACGAGAAGCTGACCTTTCATCAGATAGTGAATGTAGTTCTGAGCAACTACTTTTTGGCGCTGGTAACGCCGGGTGCCAGCGGCGGCGCTATCGCTCAGGTTATGTTTATGCGTAAGGCCGGGGTGCCTGTCGCCAAATCTACGGTAGTAGTTTTGGTGCGCACCGTTATGTCCATTATCTTTCTTATTCTGCTGGTGCCGGTGGTGCTGCACAGCGATGAGGATATAGTAAAATGGATGCCTGCATCGGTACTGACGCTTCTTTCGGTGTTGTTTATATCACTGCCGATAATCGTAATTTCCTTGCTGCAAACACGTTATCCTGAGAAGGCAATAATGTGGTTTACC
>CAKQHU010000228.1 GCA_934234275.1 uncultured Phascolarctobacterium sp. | reverse complement strand
TATTTGGTAGAGGAAGGATTTGCTTCAATGGCAGAAATTAGAGGTATTATTGTTAAAAAGCAGGGCGAGCGCGCTGAGGTAAAGGTTGATAAAGCTGAAAGCGAACTGACAGGCCTGCCTAAATATATAGATTGTTGGAACCCGGTAGGTGCTAAGGCCGGCGATGTAGTAGGTGCGGAATACCGCGATTTTGATCAACGCAAGGCTAAGCTGGTTATTTACGGTCTGCCGGTAGCAGGTATTCTTGCAGGTGTTGCCTGTGGACACAGCATGGCTACATTCTTCCATATGGATGAATTGCCATTTATCGCTGCATGCATTGTTTTATGGCTTTTGGTAACCGTAAACTATGCACGTATTTTTAAACGTGATGCGGTACGCGAAGGCAAGCAGGCTGTTATTTTTGAAATCCAACAGCCGAAGATTGTTATTGATATGGGTCAAAAGGAATAGGCTGAAGCATGAAGGTTATTTTGGCATCAGCCTCTCCGCGCAGACAGGCGCTGCTGCAGCAAATAGGTATTACACCGCTGGTGTGTCCTGCAGATTTTGCCGAAGGCAGCGGCACTGCCAGCCAGGCGCAGGAGGTTGCTTTGCATAATGCAGCCGGAAAATGCGCTGCTGTAGCAGCAAAAATGGGAGATGAGCTTCCTGTTATTGCTGCAGACACAATCGTAGTAATTGATAATGTTATTTTGGGCAAGCCGCAGGATGCAGCAGCTGCCAAGGCTATGCTGCAGCGTTTGTCCGGACGTACACACCAGGTAATGACAGGCGTTGCTGTATGTTATAAGGGACAAAAGATGTCCGAGGTGTGCGTTACTGATGTAAGCTTTCGTCAGCTGACTGCTGAAGAAATAGATGCTTATATTGCCACAGGCGAGCCTATGGATAAGGCCGGTGCCTATGGCATTCAGGGCAGAGGTGCTGTCCTGGTGGAAAAAATCAATGGCTGCTATAACAATGTTGTAGGTCTGCCGTTGTCATTGTTGTACTTAATGATGCAAAGATTGGGAGTATGAGGAGCTATGAAGAGTGACTAATCCTGCAGTAAGCAGGACCTGCGATTTTTGCAGTGATTTTAGTAGTATCGACAAAACAACAAACACAGAGAGTATTAAAAATCTTCCCTTAGAGGACAGACCACGGGAAAAGCTTTTTCTGCGTGGGGTGGAGGCGCTGACTGATGCGGAGCTGTTGGCAATATTGCTGCGCACAGGCACTGCTCAAAAATCAGCGTTGGAGATTGCTAAGGAGCTCACAGCTGACGGAGGCCTGTACAGGCGTCTGGCAGGAGTGAGGGACTTAAATGAGCTTATGCAAATCAAGGGTATGGGGCAGGCCAAGGCAGCAACAGTTTTGGCAGCTCTGGAAATAGGCAGACGTATTGCGTCGGCCCGCCCTTTGGATAAAATCCATTTTGGCTGTCCGCAGGATGGTGCGGCATTTTTGATGCCACGCCTGCGTTATGCCACAAAGGAACAATTTTTGGTAATTTTGTTAAACAGTAAGAATAAAGTAATAGGCACAGAGCTGGTATCAGAGGGCTCGCTGACCAACTCGGTGGTGCATCCGCGTGAGGTATTTCTGCCGGCGATTCTGCAGCATGCAGCCTCTATCTGCGTGGCACATAATCATCCATCGGGTGATCCGATGCCAAGCATTGAGGACAGGCAGCTGACAGCTGTTTTGCTGGCGGCAGGACAAACGTTGGGGATTCCGCTTCTGGACCATCTGATTATCGGGGACGGTGCTTATTACAGCTTTCAGGAAGATGGAGCATTAGAAGTTTAGGAGGATAGTCGGAAATGAAGTTTACTTTCCCTAATATCAGTATTTTTAACAATATGTCGGATGACATGGGTATAGATTTGGGCACT
>CAKQHU010000227.1 GCA_934234275.1 uncultured Phascolarctobacterium sp. | reverse complement strand
CTCTTCTTTTCATCGCTCGTATATGAACTTGTGAGTAAAAATATACAACTTGTCAAAGCATCTGTCAACAAAAAACAAAAAAATTTTTCTCAAAGCCTAGTATTTTAGTAGATTTGTAAACGATGTTACACAATTCACTTACTTAGACAACTGCTATTCAGGCTCATGTAACAGAAATATTATTTTTATTTTACATTTCTTCATTATAGCGTCCAAAAATGCAATAAAAAGTGTAAATTTACCTATTGATAAACTAGGCTTTATCATGTAAATTATCAAGCAACATCACACAAGCATTGCTTGTTGATTTTGTTTCACGAATAAAAAATTTGACAATATCACGTTTAACAGGTGAGAAGATTCCGGAGGAGAAAAAATGCAGCAATGTGCATAAAACTGCTTGCTGCAGTCCTGATGCAATATCCGGTATCTTGCCGCCTGACCTTGAAAGGAGAAGATGACACTATGGAATTTGCAACAAAATGTATTCATGAAATCGGCGCAGCTGACGCAACCGGCAGCATTACCCCGGCAATTTATCTTTCCTCAACCTTTGCACACCCCAAGCTGGGGGACACTACAGGCTTTAACTATACACGTGAATCCAACCCGACACGTGCACGTCTGGAACAACTTCTGGCAGCATTGGAAAACGGTGTCGATGCCTTGGCTTTTTCCTCCGGCATGGCTGCAGTTGATGCGGTTATGAATCTTTTCGCACCAGGCGACCACATTATCACCGGCAACGATCTCTACGGCGGCTCCTTCCGTCTGTTCCGCAACCTCAACGCCAAAAACGGCGTAGAGTTCACCTCTGTGCATACTTCTAAACTGGAAGAAATTAAGGCTGCCATTAAGCCCAATACCAAAGCCATCTTTTTGGAAACACCGACCAACCCCACAATGGAAATCAGTAATTTGCGCGCTATCAGCAAAATCGCCCACGAAAATAACTTTTTGGTTATCGTCGACAATACCTTTCTGACACCATATTTCCAAAGACCGCTGGACCTCGGCGCTGATATCGTTATCCATAGCGGAACAAAATATCTTTGCGGTCATAACGATGTACTCGTCGGCTTTACCGTAGCCAAAGACCCTGTTATTGCCGACAAGCTGCGTCTGATTTATAAAACAACCGGTGCCTGTCTGGGAGCACTTGATGCCTGGCTCGTTATCCGCGGTATCAAAACTCTGCCGCTTCGTATGGAGCAGCACCAGAAAAACGCTTTTGCCATTGCCAAATGGCTTCAGAAGCAACCGCGTGTACAATACGTTTTATATCCCGGTCTGGAAAATCATCCCGGTTATGAAATCAACAAAGCGCAGACCACCGGCTTCGGCGGCATGATTTCCTTTGTTGTAGACAACGCGGAAACAGCACGCCAAATTTTGGAAGGCGTCAAGCTCATCAAATTTGCCGAAAGCCTTGGCGGTACGGAAAGCCTGATAACCTATCCGATTCGCCAGACGCATACCGACCTTACTGCCGAAGAATGTGCCGAAAAGGGGATTACAGATTGTCTGCTGCGCTTCTCTACAGGCATCGAAGCAACGCAGGATCTTATTGACGATTTGGCACAAGCCTTTGCTGCAGTAAAATAATTTGTAAGAATAAAATTTGGTGATAAATTATGACTAAATATGATTTTGACAAGATAATCGACAGACGTAATACAGACTGCCTAAAATACGATTTTGCCATTCAACGTGGACGTCCGGCAGACGTTCTGCCTTTTTGGGTAGCAGATATGGATTTTCCTATTGCCCGGGAAATACAGGAAGCACTTCTTGAACGCTGCCAGCATGCCATCTTTGGCTATAGTGAAAGTACAGAAGTATATTTTCAGGCTGTCCATGACTGGTATACTAAGCATTTTAACTGGAGCCCCAAAGCAGA
>CAKQHU010000226.1 GCA_934234275.1 uncultured Phascolarctobacterium sp. | reverse complement strand
ACCAACGAAACCGAAAGCTACATGCCGATGCCTGCATATCTGGCTAACAAGCTGGCTCTGCAGCTGACCAAGGTTCGCAAAGAAGGCGTGCTGCCTTACCTGCGTCCGGACGGCAAAACTCAGGTTACCGTTGAATATGACGACGGCAAACCTGTTCGCGTAGATACTATCGTTATTTCTTCCCAACATGCACCGGAAGTTTCCAACGAGCAGATTCGCAAAGATATTATCGAAAAGGTTATTGCACCGATTGTTCCCGCAGAAATGCTGGATGCAGAAACCAAATACTACATCAATCCGACCGGCCGTTTCGTTATCGGTGGTCCTCAGGGTGACGCTGGTCTGACCGGCCGTAAAATCATCGTTGATACCTATGGCGGCATGGCTCGTCATGGCGGCGGTGCTTTCAGCGGTAAGGACCCCTCTAAGGTTGACCGTAGTGCTGCATATGCTGCACGTCACGTTGCTAAAAACATCGTTGCCGCAGGTCTGGCAGACAAATGCGAAATCCAGTTGGCATACGCTATCGGCGTAGCACATCCGGTTTCCGTTCTGGTTGAAACCTTCGGCACCGGCAAAATCAGCGAAGATAAGATTGCTGAGCTGGTTCGCAAAAACTTCTCCCTGAGCCCGACCGGCATTATCCGCGAGCTGGATTTGCTGCGTCCTATCTACAAGCAGACTGCTGCTTATGGTCATTTCGGCCGTACCGATGTAGATCTGCCGTGGGAGCATACTGAAAAGGCTGCTACACTGCGCGAGCAGGCTGGCCTGTAAGCTTAACTTAAAACTGTCGAAAGCACGCTGTCCGCAGCGTGCTTTTTCTATGTCTGCCTGCGGCTTTGCTCTTGCTAACTTCTCTTGATAAGGGGTATAATATTATTATCTATAACTATAATTACTCAGCAAAAAACTCAGTTAAAATTAAATTTACCCCATTATAATTTACCCCCAAGGGAATGGTGCAGGGAGGAAAGAAAGTGAATTTACAGAATCGCAAGGTTAAGATAGCACTTGGCCTGATGCTGGCGGTATGCGTAATTATCGGCTACCGTATTTACAGCAATATTCAGGCTGATAAGGCGCGTGCTGCCAGACTGTCGCAGGTACGCAATGTGGCGGTTGTTACTGCTCACCCGGTAAGACAGACGATTGTTCCCAGTCTAAGCTTTTCCGGCAGTCTGGACCCGGAATGGCAGGCGGAGGTTGCCGCTAAGGTGGACGGACGCCTGGAAAAGGTTTATGTTCGTGAAGGTGACCGTGTGAGCCGCGGGCAGGTGCTGGCAATTTTGGAGCAGGCTGATACCGATGCCAATCTGTTAAGTGCCAAGGGCAGCTTTTTAGATGCACAGACAAGCCTGCGCAAGGCGGAAACTGATTTGCAGCGCTATGAAAAGCTTTATGCTACGGGCGCTGTTTCGCAGCAGGTGGTGGATGATTACCGTTTTGCGCGTGATAACGCTGCCGCTAAGCTGGAGGCTGCCAGAGGCAGTCTGCGGGCGATGGAGTCTAAGTCTGAGGGCACGGTGCTGACAGCGCCTGCTGATGGCATTATTTCTAAGCGTTATTATCAGGAGGGCTATTACGCAAAGGCAGGTACGCCTATTTTTGCCGTTGCTGATATCTCTATGCTGAAAACTACGATTCATATTCCCGAGGGCCAGATTGCCGGTGTACATGTCGGTAATGAAGCAAGCATTACTCTGCCTGCTTATCCCGGCAAAAAGCTGATAGGCAAAATTACCCGCATCGCTCCGGTTGCGGATTTGCCGGCGCATACCTTTGCGGCAGAGGTGAGCGTGGATAACAGCGAAGGTCTTTTGGCTGGCGTCTATGCCAACGTTACGCTTACAGCTTCACCTAAAGCTGATGTGCTGACCATTCCGGTGCAGGCTATTGTGA
>CAKQHU010000225.1 GCA_934234275.1 uncultured Phascolarctobacterium sp. | reverse complement strand
GGCCGCCACAACCTTGCGTGCTTCCGCCTGCGGCTCGCCGCCCAGAGCAGCAATCGCTGCCTGCGCCCGCTCCTCATCACCGAAATGCACATAGCCTGCTGTAATCAGCGCATCGCTCAGTGTCGCTATACTGCCGCCGACTGCGGCAACGGGACCTTCACGCTCGGGGCCGACAACATAACCGTTTTCCGTCTTATGCAGCCTGCTGTCGCCGCCGATGCCGATGCTGCGCATATGAAAGGCGCGCACCGCCGTAGGATAACCGGCAACCGTCGCTCCCTTGCGGGCCATCAGCGGCAAACCGTTCTCCCAGAAAGCAATGTCGGTAGTAGTGCCGCCCACGTCCAGCGAGATGCTGTTAACATTGGGAGCGCAAAGCGCCTCTATGCCCAGTACGGAAGCAGCAGGACCGGTAAACACAGCCTCCACCGGCTGCTGCAAGGCTGCCTCTAGCGGCAACGTACCGCCGTCAGCCTTCAGGATATGCACAGGAGCGCTGATGTCGCGCTCTGCCAGAGCACGCTCGATGCGACGGCAGAAGCGGGTGAAAAGCTCATAAACCTGCGCGGAAAAATATGCCGAATTGCTGCGGCGCACAAAGTTCAGCTCACCGCTCAGCTCGCTGCCCAAAAACACCTTGCTGTAGCCGCATTTTTTCAGCTCATGCTCCGCCTGATATTCCAGCTGCGGGTTACGCACGGAAAACTTGCCGCTCACCGCGCACACGCCGCTGCCCTTGCGCCGCAGCAGCTCCTGATGCCTGCTCCAATCGATATTAGCCGTAATCTTGCCGCGATGGTCCACATAACCCGACAGATAATACGGTGTCACCGGCAGATGTCCCTTGACGTTCATGCCCGGTCCGGCGATAATTGCCAAAAACGCCGGCGGCAAACTGCCCTCGGTCAATGCGTTAGTCACGATAGTGCTGGATATTACCACACGCTCCAGCTCCTGCGCCATCCCCGGCTGCAGCACCGCATCCAGCGCCGCCAGCACGCACTGCAAAACATCGTCATGCGTTGTCGCGCGCTTGGCCTGCGCCACCACCTCGCCCTGCCGCAGCACCACGGCATCCGTAAAGGTTCCGCCTACATCAATACCTAACAGCATTGCTTCATCCCTCCTTCGTTTAAACCAGAGTGTCAATGCGTATATTTTAAAGCTCTTCTATTATACTTTCAGCAAGCTATCACAGACATTTATATTTAATTATATTATATCATGTTGCCAAACTCCGTGCGAAGAAAATTCCTTTCTATAATTATATGCAACACACCCGCAAGCGTTTGCGGACAGAAAAAAAGACGTAAGCTCCGTTGCTTACGCCTTGTAATTATTATTGGCATCCGGGTGGGGTAATCCTGCAGACATTTTATATTTCTGATAATGTCCTGCAGCTGCGATTGCCGGATGTAATTTGCCGCCGCTTAAATTTCACTAGGCTCTCAAAAGAGCATCATAGTAAACCAGGCTGGCAGCACCGCATAAAGATAAAACGACAGTACTCAAAATAATAAGATACTTTTTCTGCATTTTAATTCTCCTCTACACACAAAACCCATCTCTGTGTGTGAGGCTATTATAAAATAGGTACTGCCGATAGTCAAGTTAAATGTTATAACGATTTGTTATATTTAATATTCCCGATAGGCCTATATCAAATTCGCCGTTACTGCAGCCTGCGAGAGCATTTATTTCTCTTTAGCTTGCTAAAAACAGGATAATAGCTTATACTATATACTATTATTGTATTAGTAAGGGAGACGATATGTATTATGGAACGTGAGAGCTTCTCTTCACGCCTGGGATTTATCCTGATTTCTGCCGGCTGTGCCATTGGTTTAGGCAACGTCTGGCGCTTTCCTTTTGTCACAGGTCAATATGGCGGCGCATCCTTTGT
>CAKQHU010000224.1 GCA_934234275.1 uncultured Phascolarctobacterium sp. | reverse complement strand
TTTATTTTTGCTGTTGCCGGTGAAGAGTTTGGCTTTATCGGAACGGTGTTTATCATTTCTATGTATATGATTATCATTTGGCGCGGTATTGCGATTGCGCTTGATGCTGATGATACCTTCGGTATGCTTCTGGCAACCGGTGTAACGTCTATGTTTATGTTCCATGTTATGGTCAACATTGGTATGACTGCCGGTATTATGCCTGTAACCGGTGTACCTTTGCCGTTCTTGAGCTATGGCGTCAGCTCGCTGACGACGAACCTTATGTTGGTGGCGATTTTGTTGAATATTAAGGTTAAAAAACAGAACTTACAGTTCTGAAGATAATGATATCAACCTTTTTATAAAATATTATAGGAATCGGTAGACGCTAAAGCGCCATATGCTTAGCAACGACTCCTAGGAGTACGCTTTGTACGCCGTTGTCGCCGTCGCTTCGCCTCTGACACTTTCTCGTCAACCTTCTTATAAAATACTAAAAGAATCAGTCGCTGATAAAGTGCCATATGCTATATAATCTTTTTATAAATATTGACGAAAACTGTTTTGAATAAACCCTTCAATCATTAAAAATAGAGGAGAAAATGAATTTGAAAAAGGATTTAACTATTGATATTTTAAGCAGCGTGCAAAAGCCTGCACGCTACACCGGTGGTGAGTTCGCCAGCATTGTTAAGCCTGCTGATGAAGTAGAGGCAACTATTGCTCTGGCCTTCCCGGATGTATACGAAGTAGGTATGAGTTACCTTGGCTTCAAAATTTTATACCATCTGCTGAATAAGGAAGACGGAATTGCCGCAGAACGTGTTTACGCACCTTGGATTGACCTGGAGGCGAAGATGCGTGAGCGTGAAATTGCGCTTTGCACTCTGGAAAACAAAAAGGCTTTGAGCGAATGTGATGTTGTGGGCTTTACTCTGCAATACGAGCTTTCTTATACCAATATCTTAAATATGCTTGATTTAGGTGGCGTGCCGCTGCTTGCAAAGGATCGTACCGATGCAGATCCCTTTGTTATTGTAGGCGGTCCCTGTGTGTACAACCCGGAGCCTTTGGCTGATTTCTTCGATTTTGCTGTTATCGGTGAAGGCGAAGAGGTTTTGATTGAGGTAATGCGTTGCTACAAGGAGTGGAAGCGCGAAGGCAAACCAGGCGGCAGACAAGAATTCCTGCAGCGTGTGGTAAAAATCAAGGGAGTTTATGTACCTTCCTTCTATGAAGCGGAATACAACGAAGATGGTACCTTTAAGGCGATCAAACCGTTGCGCGAGGATATTCCTGCTGTAATCCAAAAGCGTGTTATTGAGGATATGAACAGCGTAGATTTCCCGACCTCTCCGATTGTTCCTTTCGGTGAAATCGTTCATGACCGCATTATGCTGGAGGTTTTCCGTGGCTGCAGCCGTGGCTGCCGTTTCTGCCATGCAGGTATGGTTTACCGTCCGGTACGCGAGCGCAAACCGGAGGTACTGATGGATCTGTCGCGTAAGCTGGTAGATAACACCGGTTATAACGAAATCAGCCTGGTATCCCTGTCCAGTGCCGATTATTCCTGCCTGGCACCGCTCGTACATAAGATGATTGGCGAATTTAAAGATGAACGCGTTAGCGTTTCTCTGCCTTCTCTGCGTATTGACAGCTTCTGTGTTGCTATTGCTAAAGAGGTACAGGCAGTGCGTAAGAGCGGTCTGACCTTTGCTCCGGAAGCAGGCAGCCAGAAGATGCGTGACGTTATCAACAAGGGCGTTATCGAAGAGGATTTGATGAATGCTGTCGGTGCAGCTTTTGAATCCGGTTGGAACAGTGTTAAGCTGTACTTTATGATCGGCCTGCCCTATGAAACAGACGAGGATGTACTGGCGATTGCCGATTTGGCGCGCAAGGTACAGTATAAATATTTCCAGATTACCGGCAAGCGTGGCTGCAAGGTTACTGTAAGTGCTTC
>CAKQHU010000223.1 GCA_934234275.1 uncultured Phascolarctobacterium sp. | reverse complement strand
GTAAAGGGCGGTCATTTGAGCGATACGGCAGATGATTTGCTCTTTGACGGCCACGAGGAAACATGGTTCCCCGGCAAGCGCATCCCTACGAAAAATACGCATGGCACAGGCTGCACGCTTTCGAGCAGTCTGGCGGCAAACCTGGCCAAGGGGCTGGAGCTGCCTAAGGCAGTACGCACCTCCAAGGCCTACGTTACCGAAGCCATCGAGCATGGCATCGAACTGGGCAGCGGCTGCGGACCAACGCATCATTTTGTTGATTTATACAGAAAGGCTGGTATCTTAGACTAATGGATTTAAAAAATACTTTTGGCGAGCTGGTTGACAAGCTGCGCAAGGCAAGACCTGTCATCCACGAAATTACTAATTATGTTACGGCAGAAAGCTGTGCAGATGCTGCGCTGGCAGCAGGTGCTTCCCCTGTGATGGCCGATGAGCCGGAGGAGGTTATCGAAATTACCGCCGGTGCCGACGCACTGGTGCTGAATCTCGGTACGCTGAGCTTCAATAAGCAGATTGCTATGGAGCGTGCGGCGCAGGCTGCCAAAACCAAGGGCATTCCCGTAGTGCTGGACCCTGTGGGTGTAATGGCTTCTACCGTACGCTTGAACTTCGCGCTGAAGCTGCTGAACGCAGGCTATATTGATATCGTGCGCGGCAACCACAGCGAATGCCAGGCGCTGCTTTTGGGCGCAACCGGCGGCCGCGGTGTGGACAACATGGAGCAGGGCACCGAGGAAGGCGAAGCACTGCGCACCGCTAAGGACGCTGCTGCCAAATTCGGCTGCGTGTTCGCTGTCACCGGCCCGATTGACAACATCAGCAACGGCAAGCAGGCTGTTGTACTGAACAATGGTCACCCGCTGCTGCAGGACATCACCGGCAGCGGCTGCATGACTACTACCTTAGTTGCCTGCTGCGCCGCTATTACCAAGGATATGCTCGTTGCGGCAGCACTGGGCGTGGTAATCATGGGCCAAAGCGCCGAGCTGGCAGCCAACTTCCTCGAGAAGAAGGACGGCCCCGGCATGTTCAAGGTGCGCCTGATTGACGCTATCTACCATGTAACTACGAAGTGGAACCTGGTAAACCTGAAGCCGGAGGAAAAGGTGTCCTGATGAAAGCACAGCCTGATTACAGTATTTATCTGGTTACGGACGATGGCTGCCTGCAGGGCAGGGCGCTTATTGACTGCGTGCGTGAGGCGCTCGAAGGCGGCGTGACGCTGGTGCAGTACCGCGCCAAGACAGCATCCAGTGCGGAGATGTACGCGGAAGCACTGCAGCTGAAAGCATTGTGCGACAGCTTTAATGTGCCGCTGATTATCAACGACCGTCTGGATATCGCCATGACGGTGGGCGCAGCAGGAGTACATTTAGGGCAGGACGACCTTCCCTGTGCTGCGGCACGCAATCTTCTGGGCGAGGATTACATTATCGGTGTTTCGGCGCACAATCCGGCGGAAGCTAAAGCGGCACTGCAAAGCGGCGCGGATTACCTTGGCTGCGGCGCTGTTTTCGGCACTGCGACGAAGGCAGACGTCAAAAAGCTGGGTACTGATGGTTTGGCAGCCATCTGCAAGGAGAAGGGACTGCCTGTTGTCGGCATCGGTGGCGTTACTGCGGACAATTACCGCGAGGTGCGCGCGGCAGGCGCTGACGGAGCAGCCATAGTCAGCGGCATTCTGGCTCAGCCTGATATCCGCGCTACGGTAGAAGCTATTGCCAAGGTAAGCCAAGAGTTTGCCAAATAATAAGCGTTATCACAAACGTTCCTTTTCAATAAAATTATGGTCATCTTTCATGGTGGCCATTTTTGCATTATGGCTGATTTTCCGAATTATTTTTAGTTAAAACTAAAAAATGTTCACTAATATGCCTATATTTATCGCTATCCATATTGGATAAAACGCCGAAGTGTGTTAAAATAGATACATAAATAGCAAGTATTCAC
>CAKQHU010000222.1 GCA_934234275.1 uncultured Phascolarctobacterium sp. | reverse complement strand
AAAAACCAGTGGAAATTTACCTGACGGTAAAACTCCACTGGTTTTCTGTTTAAGGCTGGGTTTTGTCCCAGCCTCTATTTTTTTGCAGGAAACAGTGTTATAAGCCAACCATATTTCTTGCGCAAATTGACAAGCATTTATTGATATATTATAATATTCTCAAAGCCCGCTTGCGGATAAGGCCTACTAAGGTGTCGGTTCTGGCCCCATTAGTCGTCTTAGTCCAAGCGAGGCTTTTTTTATTGTATAACAATAGCCATCTCGCCGCAAGATTGCAACCACATTGCAACCAAAGCCACTAAAAACACCTTTCTCAGAAAAATAAAAAAGCCCGGAAACAAAGTTTCCAGGCGGTTTTTCATTGGAGCTGGCAATAGGAATCGAACCCACAACCTGCTGATTACAAATCAGCTGCTCTGCCAATTGAGCTATGCCAGCACAAAATTCTTTTATTATTATAAAGGATAAAGCTTGTTTTGTCAATACTTTCACAAGCAAAGATTTTAGAGCAGGCTTACATGTAAAAATACCAGTAGGTTACACCGGCCAGCAGTATTCTGTAAACGGCAAAGCTGGTCAGCTTGGAATTCTGCAAAAATTTTAGGAACCATAATACCGAAATATAAGCAACGATAAAGGATACAACGAAACCTATTGTCAATACCTGCAGATCACCGGCAGAAAGATACTGGAGGTTTCTGAGCAAATCATAAATACAGGCCACAAACATCAGCGGAACAGCAATCACAAAGGTATAATTTGCTGCGGCACTGCGAGTCAGGCCCACCAAAAGGCCACCGGCAATAGTACTGCCACTGCGGGAAAAACCTGGCCACAGGGAAAGAAATTGATAAATGCCAACCCATACTGCCTGACGGATAGAAATTTTATCAACATCATCAACAAGTTCAGCCTCACGGCCTTTAGTTCTATATTCCGCAAACATCAGCAGCAGACCGCCCAAGAAAAGGCCGATTGCTACCGTAAAAGGAGAAAACAGATACTCCTTGATATAGTGATACAGGAAGAAGGCTACCAGCATAACCGGTACGATACCGGCAGCTACATGCCAGACAGAAAGTCCCTTATTTATATCCCAGCCATCTTTGGTAAAGAATCTGGCAAAACGCTCTTTGTAAATAAATACTACAGACAGGATAGCGCCCAGCTGTACAAAGACATCAAAAACATCTGCCAGCTGGCCTTCAAAGCCCAAAACGTGACCGACAATAATCATATGTCCGGTAGAAGAAACCGGTAAAAATTCTGTCAGACCTTCGACAATACCTACAATAACGGCAATTAAATTTAAGTCCATGATTTACTCCCTTTCGCAACTACTAAGCCTTTTTATTATACTCTGAATCACGCTTAACTGCAAATAAATCTCACTATTTTTTAAAATTTTTCACAGTTCTTAAAGCTTACACAAAAACAGAGGATGGTGCTAAAACCATCCTCTGTAATATTAAGTGTATAATCTTAATCTGGGGTTAAATCTAGTAATCAAGTTTAAATCAATCGCCAAAGCACAATCCCAGCTGGCGTCCTGTACGGATAATTTCGCTGTCCACAGGAACCTGACGCGGTTTGGATGCTGCCTTTTGAATAAAGACGGTAACAATCTGGTCATGATAAAGTGAAACCATAACATTATATTCACGTCTTAGGCAAGCCTCTGCCGCTGCCACGCCGTAACGCGTCGACAGCACACGGTCAAACGCTGTAGGCGAACCGCCACGCTGCAGATAACCTAATACGGTACAGCGTGATTCGATGCCTGTCTGCTCTTCAATGGCCTGCGCCACCTTTTCGCCCGCACCGCCAAGACGGATCGGCTCAAAGCTGCCCTCAACCATACGTGCGATTGACATCTCGCCACCCTCAGGGCGTGCGCCTTCGGCAACAACAACAATACTAAAATTCTTTCCGGCAGCCTTTCGCGCCTGAATCTTAGCAATCACCGGCTCCAGCTTG
>CAKQHU010000221.1 GCA_934234275.1 uncultured Phascolarctobacterium sp. | reverse complement strand
GTAAATACTGACTGGTGCGTAGGCGCTGGTCTGAGCCTGCTCCTGTGTGCGCACGGGAGCAGGTTTTTTTGTAATTTATGAGGGGTTTAGTTTTATGCTAGTAGTTTTAAGTAAAGCCCTGGCCTTTGTGCTCATCATACTTATAGGCTATATTTGCAAACGCCGCGGCTTTTTTTCACCGACCGACTATCAGGTCGTAAGCAAAATTGTTTTGAATATTACGTTGCCCTGTGCCGTAATCAACAGCTTTGCGCATTTTGAGATGGATTATTCGCTAATCGCTGCCGTCTTTTTAGGCTTATTCGGCAATCTGCTGATGCTGTTTGTATCTCTGATGCTGACGCGCGGAGATACGCCGGCAACCAAGATTTTCTATATCTTCAGCCTTGCCGGTTATAATGTTGGCTGCTTTACGCTGCCGTTTGCGCAGGCTTTTCTGACGCCTTTTGCCGTAGTCGGTCTGTGTATGTTTGACGTGGGCAATTCTATTATGTGCACCGGTATGACCTACGCTCTGACGGCCTCCTGTATCGGTTATGCGGACGGACGCAAGGACAAATTCAGCATGAAGAATATTACGGATAAGCTGCTGCATTCGGTGCCCTTTGTTGTTTATATCAGCATGCTTTTGCTGTCGCTGGCAGGCTTCCACTTCCCTAAGAGCGTGTACACGTTTACCGAGATTGTGGGCACAGGCAACCCGTTTTTGAGTATGCTGATGATTGGCATGATGTTTGAAATCAAGCTGGATAAGCAGGCGATGGGTTACGTTAAGGAGCTGTTCAGCGTGCGTTATGCAATATCGCTTTTGTGCGCCGCTGCCTTTCTTTACCTGGCACCGTTCAAGCAGGAGATAAATTATGTGATTGCGTTGGCTTTTATGGCACCCTGTACGATTATCGGCCCGATTTTTGTGGAGAAGCTGGGAGCCAATGTACAGCTGGCCAGCCTGTTCAATTCATTGACGATTATTACCAGCGTCGTTCTTTTTACAGCCTTTTTCATTATTATCAACGGCTGATTGACGCTGGCTCAGATATATTAGTATAATAGTGGAAAAGTAATTTAGCTACGTATAGAGGAGAAACAAGATGGAACTTACCGGATTGCAAAACCCAATGGTGAAGGCTGCAGCAGAGCTGAAGCAGAAAAAATATCGTCAGCAACAGGGCCTGTATTTGGCGGAGGGCCTGCGTACTGTGGAAGAGGCAGTGCGTTACGGCGCTGTGCAGAGCATTTTTTATACTGCGATTGAGGATGACCGCACCCGCGCTGTGCTGGAGGAGGCTGCTGCCAAGCAGATTAAGCTCGTCTGCGTGAGCGACAAGGTGCTGAAAAAAATTGCCGATACCGAAACGCCGCAGGGCATTATTGCCGTATGTGAAATGCGCAGTAAGCGTTTGGATGATTTTCTGGCCTCCGGCAAAATGCTGCTGGTTCTGGACCGTGTAACCGACCCGGGAAATATCGGTACTATGCTGCGTACTGCGGATGCTGCCGGTGTTGGCGGTCTGCTGCTGCTGCAGGGCTGCGCCGATATTTACGCGCCGAAAACAGTGCGTGCTTCCATGGGCTCGCTGTTCCACCTGCCGGTGCTGAGCGGTTTGAGCGAGGAGCTGTTGGTGCAGGCAGCACGTAAGGCAGGATACGAGCTGCTGGTTACCTGCCTGGACGGCGCGGATAATTTGTACAAGGCTGACTTGCAGGGACGCATTGCTTTTGTTATGGGCAACGAGGCCAACGGCGTGAGTCCTGCTTTGCTGGCGGCAGCAGACAAGCGCGTCTTTATCCCGATGCAGGGACGTGCGGAATCGCTGAACGTGGCTATGGCGGCCGGTATAGTTATGTTTGAGGCACTGCGTCAGAAGCTCAAATAATTTTTTAGTTTTTGCTTGACAAAAACATCTCACTGTAATATAATATCTATGTTGCCTATGGATGGGTTCCCGAGTGGTTAAAGGGAGCAGACTGTAAATCTGCCGC
>CAKQHU010000220.1 GCA_934234275.1 uncultured Phascolarctobacterium sp. | reverse complement strand
TTGAGCGTAGTTACGGCTCAGGTACCCTATGCAGAGATTTCGGAATATGCCGTAGACCTCCGCGCAATTACCCAAGGTCAGGGAACCTTCGAAATGAAATTCGACCATTACGAAGATGTTCCGCCTAAGATGGCAGAAAAAATTATCGCTGAGCATAAGGAAGCGTAATTAAACCTGCGACAACTGAATAAAGCGTTTACGGAACTGCCGACTGACGTGAGTCAGCCGGCAGTTTGCTTTGGGCAGAAAACCCTTTTGGGTAAATTCAGGATAGTTCAGTTTGATTTCAGTATGCTTTGCGACAATAATACTGCAGTCGCTGGTATTGACTAAGCGGAATAAATATGCTAAAATCTACAGTTGAGTACGAAAGATGATCGCGGCTGGCTTTAAGCCAGATGAGGAAAGTCCGAGCTCCACAGGGCAGGATGCCGGATAACGTCCGGCGAGGGTGACCTCAGGGATAGTGCCACAGAAATGTGTACCGCCTGCATTTGCAGGTAAGGGTGGAACGGTGCGGTAAGAGCGCACCAGCGGTCTGGTAACAGGCCGGCTAGGTAAACCCCATCCGGAGCAAGACCAAATAGGGGAGGGATGAAGCTGCCCGCTGAGCCTTCCGGGTTGTGTCGCTTGAGCTTGCAGGTAACTGTAAGACTAGATAAATGATCATCACCGCTTCGCGGAACAGAACTCGGCTTATTGAGTACTCATATCTTGCAAAACGGCTGCCTGATGGCAGCCTTTTTTGTCTGATTTTGTTTGAGCAGATTTTTTAGCAGAAGAATAAGTGGTGTAATATAATGAAGAAAAAAATTTCTTTGGTAGTGCCGGTATTTAATGAAGAAGATAACCTGCACGAATTTCACAAGCATGCTACCGCTGTTATGCAGCAGGAAGCCTATGATTACAATATTATCTTTGTCGACGATGGTTCGCGTGACAGCAGTGCGCTGATTCTGGCAGAGCTGGCGGCGCAGGACGAGCATGTGGAGGCCTATCTTTTGAGCCGCAACTACGGCCACCAGATGGCGCTTACCTGTGGCCTGGACCATGCCGACGGTGATGCGGTTATTACGATGGATGGCGATTTGCAGCATCCGCCTGAGCTGATTCCCGAGCTTTTGCGCCTTTGGGAGGCAGGCAACGAGATTGTGCAGACTAAGCGTATGGCTACGGAGGATGCAGGCTTCTTCAAGAACCTGACATCCGCAGCCTACTATAAGCTTATCAACACCTTATCTAATGTAGAGATTACTCCCGGCGGCAGTGATTTCCGTCTGATGGACAGAATTGCGGTTGATGCCTTCAAGCTGTACCGCGAGCGTGCGCGCTTTATCCGCGGTCTGGTAAATACACTCGGCTTTCACGTTGCTGTGGTGGAATTTGTAGCACCGCCGCGCTTTGCGGGACGTTCCAAGTTCAACCTGCACAAGATGCTGCACTTTGCGCTGGACGGTATTACAGCCTTTTCCAACCTGCCTTTGCGTTGGGCTTTTTACATCGGTATTGTTTTCGGTATGTGCAGTATTCTGCTTTTAGGCCATGTTTTTTATGTGAAATTTGTGACCAACGATGCCGTTCCGGGGTGGGCAACTACTACAGTCAGTGTTTTGTTTCTTGGAGGAATTCAGCTTGTAGGGATAGGTATCCTGGGCGAATATATTGGGCGTATTTTCGAGGAAATCAAGCATAGACCACTATATTTAGTAGCGCGTCATCTGCAGAACTGTAACAAAATAAACGAAAATAAAGCAAAATAAGCGCATTAATATTATAACAAATTAAGATTTTACAGAAACGGTATTTTGTGGTATAATAAGTATGTCTTAGAAAAGAAGAAAGGATGTAGGTGCCAGTGGTCAAACGCAAAGTATTAGTTTTCTGTATGACAGTTTTGTTTAGTTTAAGCTGTGCTGTAACAGCTTTGGCTTCCTTCCAACGCGGAGACGATGGACAGGAAGTAGTGGCAATTCAAAAGAGATT
>CAKQHU010000219.1 GCA_934234275.1 uncultured Phascolarctobacterium sp. | reverse complement strand
TTCACACCCTTTCTGTCTAATACAATAGTCTATAATATAGGTATAGTATACACTATTAACAGAAAAAATGCTAGATTACGTCACAAATAATTTCTACAAATTTTAGCTGTATAGCTTAAATTTCTAATTGTGTTATTTTTATCTGCGCCCCTTGTCCTGACCGTGACCGCTGGGAATGTAATAGCGCGTTCCCACCAGCTCATCCGGCAGGTACTGCTGCTCCACCCAGCCTCCGGGGAAGTTGTGCGGATATTTGTAATCTATGCCGTGCCCCAGCTTGGCTGCACCGGGATAATGCGCGTCACGCAAGTGCTTGGGCACACTGCCGCAGTTACGGCTGCGCACATCTGCACGCGCCTTGGCAATGCCCATATAGGCAGTGTTGCTCTTGGGTGCATTGGCGATGTAGCACACTGCCTCCGCCAACGGTATCTGTGCCTCAGGCCAGCCTACAAAATCCGCAGCCTGCGCCGCAGCGTTGGCTACCACCAGTGCCTGCGGATCCGCCAGGCCTACATCCTCCGCCGCACAGATAACGACGCGACGCGCCACAAAGCGCACGTCCTCGCCACCCTCAATCATGCGCGCCAGATAATGCAGCGCAGCATCCGCATCACCGCCGCGCATACTCTTAATAAAAGCGCTGATGATATCGTAATGCTGGTCGCCCTTTTTATCGTAACGCTGCAGCGCCGTACCGATAACGCTGCGCAGCGTTGCCACCGTCAGCACACGCTCGCCCTCCTCCGGCAGCATGAACTCGGCCTGCTCCAGAATGTTCAGCGCACTGCGGGCATCACCTGCCGCAAAATCAGCAATAATCCTCAGCGCCTCAGGCTCTGCCTTAAAGCTGTTACCAAAACCACGCTCCGGGTCGGCAATCGCACGCTCCAGAATCTGCTGAATCTGCGGTGCCTGCAGCTTTTCCAGGCGCACCACCTTCATGCGCGAAAGCAGCGGCGAATTGATTTCGAAGAAAGGGTTTTCGGTAGTAGCACCGATGAGCACTATCGTGCCGTTTTCCACGTAGGGGAGCAGCACATCCTGCTGCGCCTTGTTGAAGCGATGAATCTCGTCGATAAACACGATAGTACGGCCGCGTCCGTTGCGTCTGTCCTCCTGCGCCTTGGCGATGAGCTTGCGCAGCTCGGGCACGCCGCTGGAAACGGCATTGATGGCCTCAAACTTTTCGCCGGTGACATGCGCGATGACCTTCGCCAGCGTTGTTTTGCCGGTTCCCGGAGGTCCGTAAAAGAGTACGGACTGCAATACATCACGCTCAATCATGCGGCGCAGCGGACTGCCTGCGCCCACGGCGCTCTCCTGCCCTACAAAGTCGCTGAGGCGCTCAGGACGCATGCGGTCAGCCAAAGGCTTCGTCTGTCGCTTTTCAGTTTCAAATAAATTACCGAATAGATTTTCCATGATCGTCACTCTCTATTTTATTTCAAATCCAGATTCTCTAATTGCTTGAGCTGATCTCTTCTGGCGTAAATAACTGCGATTACATTCACCAATTTATTATCTTCATCAATCCAATAATAAACTAGGAAATTCTTCACAGGAAATCTTCGCACACCTTTTTTTCTGCAATTTGCTTCCTCAACTAAAGCATACATACCAGGAGTCCATTGTAAAAGCAAAATTTCTTTTCTGAAAGTTGCCAAAAGATTTTTTGCAGCTTTCGGTGACATCAGCTCATAAGCTATATAATCTCTGATTGTTTCCATCTGCCTATAAGCATCATGCGTAATATTTACTCTGTACTGTTTTTCCATTAATTACAGACCTCGCATAAGCTTATCCATAGCTTCTCCAAAAGGAATACTCTCTCCTCTTTTAGCCTGCTCTAAGCTGGCACTAATCATTTGTTCAAATTCTTCATCACTCATAGAATCGCGTGTCGGTAAGTTTTGCGGTATGGTAACAGCAAAAGGTATACCACGTTTCAGGATAACCTGTCTATAAGTCATATTAATAAACGATGATGC
>CAKQHU010000218.1 GCA_934234275.1 uncultured Phascolarctobacterium sp. | reverse complement strand
CTGGCCATGGTGAGCACCGTAGACGGCACCAGCGGACTGATTAAGTTTTATGCTACGCCGGATACGTATTTTGATACACTGGATATTATTGAAAATATGCCGTTTAAGGTAGATGTAATCGATAATATGGAAAACGGAGTGTATCACAGACTTTGGCAGATTTAAACTGCAGGGAAAGGATTGCTGTAAGCAGCTTTCGTTTTTTCTACAATCGCATATCGTACAAGGCTGAGAGCTTTGCTCTCAGCCTTTTTTGCATGTTTCGCAATTAATTTACGCCTGTTAATTTTTTTACCTAAATTTTACAGGCATTTTTTCTGATTTGCGTATATAATTATAGCGAAAGAGTATTGATTGGTGGTGTTTTTCATGATTTTCTGCGTGGAGGATGAACAAAATATTTGCGAGCTGGAGGTTTATACCCTGCAGTCCGTCGGTATGGAGGCACAGGGCTGCGGCAGCGGCCGAGAGCTTTTCGCTTTGCTGGAAAAGCAGGTGCCGGAGCTGATTGTTTTAGATATTATGCTGCCGGATGAGGATGGTGTAAGCATTCTCAGACGTTTGCGTGCCGATAAACGTTATGCGAATATCCCTGTGATTATGGCTACGGCCAAGGGCTCGGAGTTTGATAAGGTCAAGGGCCTGGACAGCGGTGCCGACGATTATATTGCCAAGCCCTTCGGTATGCTGGAAATGGTGGCGCGCATCAAGGCTGTGCTGCGCCGCTGCACAGCACCACGCCCCGGTGAGGACGCAGAGGAAACAATCCGTATCGGCCGCCTGGAGGTCAATCAGCTGGAGCATAAGGTGAGCGTAGGCGGCAGCGAGGTTGTGCTGACGCTGAAGGAATATGAGCTGCTGCGCAAGTTTTTGCAGCATCCCGGTATTGTCTTTTCGCGCGATAAGCTGCTTAACGATATCTGGGGCTATGAATTCAGCGGTGAAACCCGTACCGTTGATGTGCATATCCGTACACTGCGCCAGAAGCTGGGCGATGCGGGCGAACTGATTGAAACTATCCGTGGCGTCGGCTACAGAATGGCGGCTGTAAAATGAAGCAGAGGCTTTTCCGCAGCATACTGCTGCTGACAGGGGCAGCGGTATGCCTTGTTTTGTTGCTCTTCTTCTGGTTTTCCTGCCAGTATATTACGCAGGCCAGCTTCGCCAGCCTTAAGCGTGAGGCAAATCTGCTGATTGTGGCTGACGGAGAGGGCAATGTACCGGTGAGCGAGCTGCAGCGTTTGCAGCTTGCCGACCGCGTAACGCTGATTGCACCGGACGGTCACGCCTTGTACGACAATTATGCTGATGCTGTATCAATGGAGAACCATTTGGAGCGCGAGGAGGTGCATGAGGCACTGACAAACGGCGAAGGCCGCAGCCAGCGTGCATCCGAAACCATCGGCAAGAATATTTTGTACTATGCAGTGCGTCTGCCGGATGGTAATGTGCTGCGATTGTCGCGCACGAATGACGCTGTTTTTCAGCAGTATAAAATAATTTTGGGTTACTTTGTGCTGTTGGCACTGGTAGTTTTGTGCGGTGCGTTTTGGGCAGCAAAAACTATTACCGCAAGGGTATTGCGGCCGTTGGAAAACCTTAATCTGGAGCAGCCTGATTCTGAGGCGGCAGTTTACCCTGAGCTGAAGCCGATTGTGGAGTATTTTGAGCTGCAGCAGGAAAAGCTGCAGAAGGAAATGCGCCGCTATAAAAATAAAAAACAGGAGCTGAAGGCCGTAACCAATAATATGGATGAGGGCTTGATGTTCCTTAATCCCGTGTGGGAAATCGAATCAGTCAATAAAAGCGTTATGAAATTCTTCGGCAAGGAAAAGCAGGAGCTGTTGGGCAAGAGCTTTTATATGATTGATGACAGTGACGAAATTCGGGAGCTTTTTGCCAAAATTGAGCAGGAGGGCAAGGGACGCCTGGTAATCAACCGCGGCAGCAGCTATTACCAGCTCAATGGCAGCAGAATCACCGATAAGGGCTTTGTACTGCTGATT
>CAKQHU010000217.1 GCA_934234275.1 uncultured Phascolarctobacterium sp. | reverse complement strand
ATATTTTGCTTTTAGAGGTGATTGACTATGAAAATGACCAGACACGCTAAAATTAAAGAGATTATTGACAACAATAAAATTGAAACGCAGGAGGATTTGGCTTCCGCTTTACGTCATCAGGGCATTGATGTTACACAGGCTACGGTTTCGCGTGATATCAAGGAGCTGATGCTGGTCAAGGTGCCGGATGCCAACGGACATTATCACTATGCTTATCCGAAGGAGCACAGCACGATGCTGACTATGGAGCGTTTGGAGCGTACCTTCAACGATTCTATTGTAAGTGTGCGTGCTTCCGACAGCATGGTGGTAATTCGCACTCTGCCTGGCACAGCGCAGGCTGTTGCCTTTGCCGTAGACTACATGAAATGGCCGGAGATTCTTGGCTCTATTGCCGGGGATGACACCGTTTTCATTGCTCTGCCAAATAAAGAAGCTGTAATCACTCTGCTGGAACGCTTCAAGGATTACAGATAAGCGAGGCAAGGGATTATGCTGCAATCATTGCATGTTCACAATTTTGCACTGTTAGAGGACGCTCATGCAGATTTTACCCCCGGCTTCAATGTTTTCACAGGCGAAACCGGTGCCGGTAAATCTATTTTGATAGATGCCTTCGGTATGGTGCTTGGTGGGCGTTCATCTGCTGATTACGTGCGCAGTGGTACTGACGGACTGTGGGTGCAGGCTGTTTTTGACGTGAGCGGACAGCAGGAAATTAAAGCGCTGTTGGCGGAGCATGGTCTGGAGCCGGAGGAGGATTTATTCCTGAAGCGTCAGATTAGCGCTGCGGGTAAGAGCCGTGCTTATATCAACGGCGTGCAGGTGCCTTTGGCTGTGCTGAAGGCTATCGGTGCGCGTTTGGTTGATATTCACGGCCAGCACGAGAACCAGGCCTTGCTGAAGCCTGATGCACCGCTGCATCTGACGGACGCTTTTGGCGGTCCGAAGCTGGCGCAGGCACTGCAGGAGTATAAGCAGCTTTACAGCGAATATACTGCTGCAGTCAAGCATTTGAGCAGCCTGGAGCAGGAGAATGAGCAGCAGGATTTGCTGTTGGACCGTTACGCCTGGGAAATCAAGGAGATTTCGGACGCTGCCCTGAAGCCGGGCGAGGAAGATGGCCTGGAGGCGGAGGCGCGTTTGCTGCAGAACAGTGAGCGCATTATGAAGGCTGTCGACAGCTCTTATCAGCAGCTTGATGAGGAGGACGCAATTCTTTCGCGTCTGGCACGTGTGCGCGACCAGTTGCAGTATGCGGCACGTTACGACAGCCGTCTGGCGCCGTTGGCTGAATGTGCCGATAGTGCCTGGATAAGTTTGGACGATTGCCGTACTGAGCTTAGCGAATATATGGCAGGCAGTGAGTTCAACGGTGAGCGTGCGGCGCAGGTACAGCAGCGTCTTGATGTGATTTACCGCCTGCAGAAGAAGTACGGCGGCAGTACACAGTCGGCACTTGATTATCTGCAGCAGACGCAGGAAAAGCTGGAACAGCTGCAGCAGATTGCGCAGCTCCTGGAGCAGGCGCAGAAGGCGGTAGCGGAAGCGGTTGTGCGTTTAGGACGTGCTGCCGCAGTGCTGACGCAGCTGCGTGAGGCTAGCGCGCAGGCGTTGGCGCAGCGTATTACGCAGCATATCCGTGATTTGGCGATGCCTAACGGTGTGCTGCAGATAAAATGCGGTCAGCTGGATAAGTTTATGCCGCTTGGACGTGATGAGCTGAAATTTATTTTCAGCGCGAATATGGGCGAGCCGCTGAATGACCTGGAAAAGGTTGCGAGCGGCGGCGAGCTGAGCCGTATTGCTTTGGCGGTAAAGACGGTGCTGATGAACAGCGGCGATGTTGCGACGATGGTATTCGATGAGATTGATACCGGTGTCGGCGGTGTTACGGCGCAGAAGATGGCGGAAAAAATTGCTGCTATTTCCAGCGTCGGTCAGGTGCTGTGTATTACGCATCTGCCACAAATTGCTGCCTTTGCCGATAATCATATTCATATCGAAAAGCA
>CAKQHU010000216.1 GCA_934234275.1 uncultured Phascolarctobacterium sp. | reverse complement strand
GCCGATATGCTCACGGAGCAGATTGCGCATGCGTTGGCACAGAGCGGCCAGCGGACGATGACCGTAGCGCCGGAGGCCGGCAGCGAGCGGATGCGCGCTGCGATTAACAAGGGCATTACGGAGGAGCACGTTTATAATTCTATCGAGCTGGCTGCTGCTGCCGGAATGCGCAACATCAAGCTGTATTATATGATCGGTCTGCCGGGAGAAGAGGATGAGGATATCGTTGAAACGGTGGAGATGATTAAACGAGTGCGTGCCAAGATGGATGCTGTGGGCAACAAGGGCGAGCTGGTTATTTCGGTCAACGGCTTCGTGCCCAAGCCCTTTACGCCGTACCAGTGGGCGCCGCTGTGCAATGTGCGCACGCTGAAGAAGCGCTTTAAAATTTTGGGCGACGGCCTGAAGAAGGAAAAGCGCATTAAGCTGATTACCGAATCGCTGAAGGAAACAGTTGTGCAGTCCGTGCTGGCGCGCGGCAGCAGACGTATCGGCGAAGCGCTGCTGAAGGCGCATGTGGAAGGCCGCAGCCTGAAGCAGGTGCTGAAGGAAGAAGGCTTGGATGCCGAGGAGCTGGCGGAGCGCGAGCTGCAGGTAGGCCAGCCGCTGCCCTGGCAGCATCTTGATATGGGCGTAACGCAGGAATATCTTGCGGCTGAGCTGCAGCGCAGCGAAAGCGGCAAGTTTACGCCGATGTGCTTTGACGGCTGCCGTCGTTGCGGTGTCTGCCGGGAGTAAGGCGGGCGTGCGGTTTGGACGCTGAAATAACTGCCGCTAAAAAATGGCTTAAATGCCTGATTCAGTAAAAAAATTAAGCATCCCTACACTTTTTGCAGGAAAAGTGTGGGGATGCTTTTGCTTTTTTACGCTATAATGATGCTGAGGAAGCGGTAACAACCCTTCCGTCTGCTCGCTGATGCTCGCAGCCACCTCCCCTTACAGGGGAGATATAAAGGAATTACAAAACTTTAAGGTTGATAATTTTCTGTATACGTTCTGCGAGTAACCGAAAGACAGATGCTTGTTATAAAAAATAAGCAGCCTGTGTCTGAAATTTGTTGATTGAGGAATTTCGTACCGCAATCAAGGGAGGGATATACATATGAAAAAGAATTTGTTTTTGGGCATGACCTTGGGGATGGCGCTCTTGGCCAACACCGCTTTTGCTCATCTCAGCGGCGGTTATCTTTCGGATATTATTGATGAACATCCGCGCTGGCCGTTGGCAACTCAATGTATTGCTACGGATGTTAACTTAAGAACAGAGCCTAACACAAACTGTGAGGTAGTAACCATGCTGCAAAACGGCGATAAATTTTATGCAAGAAAGGTAGTGTTTATACCTAACATACCTAATAGTAAATATGTGTGGGTGTACGGAACTACCGAAAAAGGCTACAGAGGCTACATGTATAACCAATATATAGGTGCGTTGCCTGATGGCCAATATGCTCATTCGGATGAAGGACGCTTTCAGGCTGCGGTAGAGGCAAACTGGATTAACGATCCCGCCGGCTATGCAGCAGGCTCCGGCTATAGCATGGGCAGAGCAGAGCATGCCGACGATATGAATATTGCTTATGACCTTAATAAGGTGCAGGTAGGTCCGCGTGTGTTCTACACGAGAGCCTTTGACGGAAAAACCTATCAGGTAGTGATTAACAAGGCTCCCGGCGAGATGGCAGGCTATACAGTCGGACAGCATTTAGATCAGAAAGAGCGGAATAATTTTTACGATATGATGCGGAGAATCGGCTGGCACGAGTCTGCTGTTGATATTGAGGAGCCGACAAACAGTATCGTGTGGGAAA
The DNA here is from genome assembly GCA_934234275.1 of uncultured Phascolarctobacterium sp. Taxonomy (GTDB): domain Bacteria; phylum Bacillota; class Negativicutes; order Acidaminococcales; family Acidaminococcaceae; genus Phascolarctobacterium_A. The sequence continues at coordinate 214 of CAKQHU010000216.1, read as the reverse complement.
AATCTGTGCTTGATGCGGATGGCTTTGACAGACCTGCCAAGCAGCTGATTATCACGCTGAATGATAATGACGTGATTGAGAGCTTTACTTACATCAATTATGATCTTGATTAGCCTGCTTGCAAAAAATTATCCCTGAAATGCAAAAAACCTGCTCTTTTCAGAGCAGGTCAGCTTGTAAGAATTAAGCCATAGCGTTGATTCTCTTTGCAAGT
>CAKQHU010000215.1 GCA_934234275.1 uncultured Phascolarctobacterium sp. | reverse complement strand
ATAGATGATATGCGAAAGCTGCTGTTTTTCCACGTTTGGTGGATTTTCGTGCTGCTGTTCTTTACTATCTGCAAAACGAAACTCGTATCCTATATTCTGCCGTTGTTCCCTGCTATGGCGGTAATTATCGGCTGGAATATAGCGAGAATGCAAAGCAGACTGCGTCATAATACAACCTTTTACGGTTGGGCGGCAGGCAGCGGTATTATGTTTGTCCTGCTTGGCGTGGGCTGGATTATCAGTGCGCAGTATCTGCCGGAGGCTGACTTCAGCCTGGTGATGCTGGGTGTGCTGACCTTGCTTTTGGGTGCAGCGGCAGTTTTTGCTCTGCTGTATTATCGCGATATCGAGCTGGCATCCTGGCTGCATGTGATGATTGGCGCTGTGACGATGTGCGTGGCCTTTGCTTTTGTTCTGCCGGTGATTGCTGACCGCTTCAGTGTAAAAACTATGAGCAGTGTGTATAAGGAGCAATGTGAGCAGCAGACGCCTATTTATGTCGATAAGTTCCTGCGCCCCGGCTTCATGTATTATGCAGGCAAGCCCGGTATCGAAATGATTCCGCAGACAGGTGCTTTGACAGATGCTTTGCGTGACGGCAGCAAAAAATATCTGTTGGTGCGCGGTTTGGAATACCGTCGCGTGCAGAAGGCGGGTCCGTTGCCGAATAATGTGCGTACAGTAAAGGAAATCAGCGATATTTATCTGCTGGAGCAAAATTGAGTATTAATAATCAACTGTTGAACCGTTGTGCCTGCCGGCACAGCGGTTTTTCTTATGCAAAAACTCCCCATCCGTCTTACCTTGCAGTAAGAAAGATGGGGAGTTGCTTTTTAAGCTGATATTATTGTCTTAGTCCTGACCGGGAACCTTCAGCACAGCGCCGGTAGCAGCGGAGGTAACCAAAGCAGCATAACGTGCCAGGTAACCGCTCTTAACCTTCGGCGGCGGGCAAACCCAGTTCTTACGGCGTTCAGCAAGCTCTTCGTCGCTCAGCTTAACGTTCAGGGTACGGTTCGGAATATCAATTTCAATGATATCACCGTTTTCAATCAATGCGATGTTACCACCCTCGCGTGCTTCCGGAGAAATGTGACCGATGCAGGCACCGCGGGTAGCACCGCTGAAACGTCCGTCGGTAAGCAGAGCAACGTCCTTGTCGTGGCCCATGCCTGCCAGTACGGAGGTCGGGTTCAGCATCTCACGCATACCAGGGCCACCCTTCGGGCCTTCGTAGCGGATAACGACAACGTCACCGGAAACAACCTGTTGGGCGCAAATTGCAGTGATAGCTTCGTCCTCGGAATTATAAACCTTAGCCGGACCGCTGAAGACCTTCATGGAAGGATCAACTGCACTTTCCTTGACAACGCTGCATTCCGGAGCGATGTTGCCCTTCAGAACAGCGATGCCGCCGGTTTTGTTGTACGGATTTTCTACGCTGTGAATAACCTCAGGACGCAGGATTTCCGCATTTTTGATAATCTGGCCGACAGTTTTGCCGCTGACAGTCTGGCAGGATTTTTTAATCAGCTTCAGACGGTCAAGCTCGTGCATAACGGCAGGAATGCCGCCTGCTTCGTTCAAATCAACAATGTGGTGGCTGCCGCCCGGGCTCATCTTAGTGAGGTACGGAGTTTTCTTGGAGATTTTATCGAACAGCTCCAGCGGCAGGTCGATGCCTGCTTCGTGAGCGATAGCCGGCAGATGCAGCGCGGTGTTGGAGCTGCCGCCGATGGCCATATCAACAGTAATAGCGTTCTTGAAGGCATTAAGCGTCATAATGTCGCGAGGCAGAACGTTTTCCTCCAGCAGACGCATAACAGCCATGCCTGCGTGCTTAGCTAAAGCAATACGCTTGCCGTTGTAAGCAGCGGGGATAGTGCCGTTGCCGGGCAGGCCCATGCCTAAAACCTCAGTCAGGCAGTTCATGGTATTTGCAGTGAACAGACCGGAGCAGCTGCCGCAGCCGGGGCATGCACAATGCTCGATTTCTCTGAGCTCTGCTTTATCAATCTGACCGGACTCAAAACGGCCGGCAGCTTCAAATACAGT
>CAKQHU010000214.1 GCA_934234275.1 uncultured Phascolarctobacterium sp. | reverse complement strand
TATCTCCGTCTTGTATTTTCAGCTTAGTTTCTGTCGAAAACCATTACTCTGTCAAAGTCCAGGTATACCTTGGAACCATCAGGAATAGCATCAATGTCTGCGCCCTTAACGATAACGCGGATGTCATGGCCGTGAACATTTACACGATAGTCAACCGCATCGCCCAGGTAGAAGCGGTGAGTTACCTGACCTTCCATCTGACCGCCGCTGAGGGACATGGTAATATTCTCAGGACGTACGGCAATGGTAGCTTCGCCGGTAACCTTAGCGGTATTCGGGAAGGAAACATTGCTGCCCTTAATGAATACTCTGTCACCCTTAACTTCGCCATCGATAAAGTTAACCAGACCGATGAAGTCGGCAACCATTTTATTGGCAGGCTTGGTGTAGATTTCGTGCGGTGCACCGATTTGCTGTACAACGCCGGCACTCATAACAACTACGCGGTCGCTCATTGCCATTGCTTCGCCCTGATCATGGGTTACATAGACAACAGTGATACCAAGTTCCTTTTGAATAGCCAGGATTTCAAAACGCATGGATTCACGCAGCTTAGCATCCAGGTTGGACAGAGGCTCATCCAACAGCAGCAGTCCGGGCTGAGCTACCAATGCACGCGCCAAAGCTACACGCTGTTGCTGACCGCCAGACAGCTGATGCGGATAACGCTTGCTGTATTCACCCAGGTGAACCAGCTCCAGCATCTTCTGTACGCGTTCTTCGCGTTCCTTTTTATCTACCTTTTGAATTTTCAACGGATAGCCTACATTTTCGGCAACAGTCATATGCGGCCAAACAGCATAGGACTGGAATACCATACCGATATCACGTTTTTCCGGCGGAGCGAAGCTACCCTTAATGGAGGAGCTTACGCAGTGGTCGCCGATATAAATTTCACCTTCGGTAGCACGCTCAAAGCCTGCAATCATACGCAGGGTAGTGGTTTTACCGCAACCAGAAGGACCGAGGATGGAAACAAATTCGCCATCCTTTACAACTAAATCAAAATCGTTTACGGCAGTTACAGCGCCGAAACGTTTAAATACATGCTCAATTCTTACCTCAGCCATTTATTACACTCCTTTAATTAAATACCTACGTTACCTTTGGAAACCTTGTTCAGAATCAGGTTACCAATCAAAACAATCAGCAGAATGATTACAGAAAGCACAGAAGCGTTCTGCGTATCTGCATAGGTCTGCAGTTCATACAGCAATACGCCGATGGTCTTAGTATCACTGCCGTACAGAAGCAGGGACATAGTCAGTTCGTAGAAGGACGGCATGAAAATCAGGAACCAGCCGGCAACTATAGACGGTGCAATAAGCGGCATGATGATATCCTTGCAGCAGCGCAGCCAGCTGGCGCCGGAGTTCAGTGCAGCCTCCTCCAGAGAGATGTGCACCTGGCTCAGCGAAGCGGCGATGGTACGCACAGACATCGTCATGTATTTTACCAGATAAGCAACTACCATAATCCACATCGTGGAATACAGGTTCAAACCAAAATTACCGCTGAAGGTAATAATCAAAGCCAGCGCAATAACGATGGACGGGGTGCTGCCACCGATAACTACCAGCAGGTCCGGCAGGCTGCGGCCTTTGATTCTGGTTTTAACTGCAAGATATGCAATAAAGATGGAAATAAGTGTACCGATGCAGGCAGCAATAACAGCGTAAACAACGGAATTCCAAACGCTTTCCATGTACTGGGAGCTGGTGATAACCGGAATCCAGGCATCAAAGCCCAGGTTGTCCAGACCAATCGGCTTGGACAGGGTGATAATCAAGCTAGTAAGCACGATGGAGCCAAGCGGAATGATAATGGAAATCATGCTGTAAGCGCCAACCAGGCAGAAGCAGGGCCATTTCCATTTGCCCAGCTCTACAATGTTCGGACGGGTGCTCTTACCGCTGATAGTAGTGTAATCCTTTTTGCCAACCATCCAGGTCATACCGAACAGCAGGATGTTGGCCAGGAACATCAGGGAAGCAGCCAGAGCGGTAGCATCACGTACGCCCGCAGTATCGCCCATGTAGATATAGGTTACGATACGCGTGGTCATTAC
>CAKQHU010000213.1 GCA_934234275.1 uncultured Phascolarctobacterium sp. | reverse complement strand
GCATTTTCCAAAGAGCTGATGGCAAAATACAATATTCCTACCGCTTTCTTCAAAATTTGCGAGGATATTGAAACTGCCAAGGCTTATGTTGAAGAAAAGGGCGCACCTATCGTAGTTAAGGCTGACGGTCTTGCGGCAGGCAAGGGCGTTGTCGTTGCTATGACTAAGCAGGAAGCACTTGATGCTATCGACGAAATGATGGCTGACCATAAATTCGGCAATGCAGGCGCACGCCTCGTTTTGGAAGAATACATGGAAGGCGAGGAGGCTTCTCTCCTGGCATTTACCGACGGCAAAACCATTGTGCCGATGATTGCTTCCCAGGACCACAAGCGTGTATTTGACGGTGACGAAGGCCCCAACACCGGCGGCATGGGCACCTATGCTCCCGCTCCGGTTATGACCGACGTGCTGCGCTTAAAAGCAACCGAGCTGATTCTGAAGCCTGTTATCGCTGCCATGGCAGCAGAAGGCATGCCGTATCAGGGTTGCCTCTATGCAGGCCTGATGATCAAGGGCGACAGCGTGAAGGTTGTAGAATTCAACTGCCGCTTCGGTGACCCAGAAACTCAGGTAGTGCTGCCGTTGCTTGACGGTGATTTGGCTGAAATTATGTTGGCTTGCGCTACCGGTACTCTGGATCAGGTAGACTTCGGCTGGTATGACAAGGCTGCTGTATGCGTAGTAATGGCTTCCGGCGGCTATCCTGAAAGCTATGCCAAGGGCATGGAAATCACTGGTCTGGTTGACGCTGCTGCCGATAAAGACGTTGTTGTATTTCACGCAGGTACCAAAGCTGACGGCGCCAAGGTTCTTACTAACGGCGGACGTGTGCTGGGTGTAACTGCCGTAGATGCAAATATCAAGGCTGCACGTGACCGTGCATATACTGCTGTAGAAAAAATTAATTTTAATGGCGCTTTTTGCAGAAAAGATATTGCATGGAGAGCCTTAAAGAGGTAAAATAGATAAAATACCTACTCGGACCGCAGAAAAGCAATTTTTTTAAGTAATTATGTTACATGATTAACAATTGCTTTGGCTGTGGTAAACAAAAAATTATTAAGAAAAGGATGATGAAAGAATGGCTTTTTATTATGATGAACCTGCTCACACATTTAGTGAGTACCTGTTAGTTCCCGGTTATTCCTCCGAAAAATGTATCCCCGCCAATGTAGACCTGCGTACGCCGCTGGTTAAATTCAAAAAAGGCGAAGAACCGGCAATTACTATGAACATCCCGATGGTTTCCGCTATCATGCAGGCTGTTTCCGGCGAAAAGCTGGCTGTAGCTCTTTCCAAAGAGGGCGGCGTTTCTTTCATCTATGGTTCTCAATCCGTAGAGGACGAAGCTGCTATGGTTGCTCGTGTTAAAGGCTATCGCGCAGGCTTTGTAAGCAGCGACTCCAATATCCGTCCGGACAGCACTCTGGCTGACATCCTGGCACTGAAGGAACGCACCGGTCACTCCACTGTTGCTGTTACCAGCGATGGTACCGCTAACGGCAAGCTGGAAGGCATTGTTACCAGCCGTGACTATCGTCCGAGCCGTATGTCTATGGATGCTAAGGTTCGTGACTTTATGACTCCGATTGACAAAATGGTTTATGCTCCGAAAGATACCACCCTGCAACAGGCTAACGATATCATCTGGGAGAAAAAACTCAACACTTTGCCTATCGTTGATGACGACGGCCGTATGCTGTACATGGTATTCCGTAAAGACTATGCAACTCATAAGGAATACCCGTTAGAGCTGCTGGATAGCAAAAAACGCCACATCGTTGGCGCAGGTATTAACACCCGCGACTATGCTGAGCGTGTTCCCGCATTGATTGATGCAGGCGTAGACGTACTCTGCATTGACTCCTCCGAAGGCTACAGCGCATGGCAGAAAATCACCCTGGACTGGATTCGTGAGCACTACGGTGACAGCGTTAAGGTTGGTGCAGGCAACGTAGTAGACGCTGAAGGCTTCCGCTTCCTGGCTGAGGCTGGCGCTGACTTTATCAAAGTTGGTATCGGCGGCGGTTCTATCTGCATTACCCGTGAACAAAAAGGTATCGGCCGTGGCCAGGCAACTGCTTTGATTGATGTTTGCAAGGCTCGTGACGAATACTTCGAAGAAACCGGCGTATA
>CAKQHU010000212.1 GCA_934234275.1 uncultured Phascolarctobacterium sp. | reverse complement strand
GCAAAAAGGAATTGCTGGAGGCTATGCCTCCGTTCCTGAGCGGTGGCGAAATGATCAGCTTTGTAAGCCGCGATGGGCAGGAATATGCACCGCTGCCGCACAAGTTTGAAGCAGGCACGGTAAATGCTGCCGGTGCTGCCGGATTGCATGCTGCTATCGAATATATCAACAGCATTGGCTTTGAGGTAATCGAAGCGCGCGAAGCAGCGCTGACGAAATTAGCGTTTGATGCGATGCAGAACATTCCCGGTGTGCATATTATCGGCGGTAAGACCGCGGAGGAGCACAAGGGTATTCTCACTTTTACGGTAGAAGGCGTGCATCCGCATGATATCGCTGCGATTCTTGATGCTGACGGCGTAAATGTGCGTGCCGGCAACCATTGCGCTCAGCCGCTGCTGGACCATCTTTGCACCGGTGCGACTGCTCGTGCAAGCTTGGCCTTCTATAATTCTGTGGCAGATGTAGAGCGCTTCATTAACAGCTTGTCTACAATAAGGGAGAGAATGGGCTATGGCAGATAATAGAGCCTTTTATAACGAAATTTTAATTGACCACAATATGCATCCCGGTCATAAGCATGATTTGCCTGATGCAGACGTAGAAATGCGTGGCTATAATCCCAGCTGCGGCGATGATATCACCATGAAGCTGAAGCTGGCCGACGGTGTGGTTGTTGACGGTGCCTTTCAGGGCAGCGGCTGTGCAATCAGCCAGGCAAGTGCTGACATGATGCTGGATCTTGTTATCGGCAAGAGTGAAAAAGAGGCTTTGCGCCTTGCTGATATCTTCCTGCGCATGATTAAGGGAACCGCCAACGAGGAAGAAATTGACGAGTTGGAAGAAGCAGGTGTGCTGCAGGATGTATCCCACATGCCGGCGCGTGTTAAATGTGCTGTGCTTGGCTGGCATACACTGGAGCAGATGCTGGATAAGAAGGCATAATTGTATAGTGATTTTTTAGGCAGCTTTCGCACAGGCGGAGGCTGCCTTTTAATGTCTAAAATAAAGTTGTCCGTATCCTTGCCAAAAGCCGGCTTTTGCTGTTAAATAAGAGTAGACGTGTTTATGAGGGAGATGAAGCAATGCTGACCAAAAGCTTTATTGAATTTTTGTATGATGCAGCGCATATCCAGCGCTGGAATGAGCATATCCGCCCTAGCGGCTTTACAGAGCTTGATAAGCAGGCACACAAGATGATGATTATGTATGTGCTGGCCCGCCATGAGGAGGATGACCATGGTGCGCAGCTCAACTGGCGTCTGCTGATAGAGGGCGGCATTTTTGAGTTTTTGCAGCGCAACGTGCTGACTGATATCAAGCCGCAGATTTTCCATGAAATGATGCGTGTTTATGGCAAGGAGCTTAATGCCTGGGTTTATCAGGAGCTGCGTAGAAGAATTCCTGATATTCAGGAAGATTTTATGGAAAAAATGCAGCTCTATTTTGAGGACCCGCAATACTGCGCTATGGAAAAAAAGATTTTGCGCGCTGCACATTATCTGGCAACCAAATGGGAATTTGAGCTGATTTATCACTTTAATGAGGGTATTTACGGCAGTGAGGATACCAAGGCTGTTATAGAAAACGAGCTGGAGGATCATTACGACTTGGCGGCAGTAAAGAAGCTGGCGCTTAAGGGTAAGAGCAGCAAGTTTATCGATCTTGTCGGCCAACTTCGTTTCCAAAAGCGTTGGGCGCAGTCGCCGCGTGTTCCTGAAACCTCTGTTATGGGGCATGTACTGTTGGTAGCGATTATGGGTTATTTTTGCGCAGTTAAGCTGGGAGCCTGTGATGAGCGTATCGTGGGCGATTTCCTCTGCGGCCTTTTCCACGATTTGCCGGAGGTGCTGACACGCGATATTATTTCACCGGTCAAACGCAGCGTACCGGGCCTTGATGAGCTGATTAAGCGTATGGAAGAGCGTATGGTAGCTGAAAAGATCCTACCGCTATTGCCTTATACCTGGCATGAGGATATTCTGTATTATACGCAGGATGAATTTTCCAATCGTGTCCGCATTGACGGCAAGGTAGTACATACGAGTATTGAAGAGATTAGCAGCAAGTACAACAAGCCGGGCTTCCATGCAATTGACGGCAGTGTGCTCAAAGGCTGCGATAATCTTTCGGCCTTTGTAGAGGTGTGGCTGTCGCG
>CAKQHU010000211.1 GCA_934234275.1 uncultured Phascolarctobacterium sp. | reverse complement strand
GTCCCTGAGGCAGCTCGCTCAGTCCCATATGCTCATCAATATAATGGATGCAGCTTACCTGACGCACGGCAGCCTTAACCACCTTGTTCAGGTTCGCAGTTTCGCAATTTACCGCTCTGTTGACATTATTGCGCATTTCTTTGACGATGCGGACATTTTCCAGCTCCATCATCGCATTATGCGCACCGATAACGCTCAAAAAGCTGATGATGCTTTCGCCATCCTTAAGATAAACAATATACTCGTTTTTTCTGTCAGTCAGCTTGGCCTTCAAGGAAAAGCTTTGCATAACCTTAATAATTGTCTGCGCAAAATCCTCGTTGCCTGTCACCATCTCCAGATGGTAATCGCTGGCCGGACGGCTGATACTGCCGCCGCCCAAAAATGCTCCGCGCAAAAAAGTACGCTTGCCCTCGTGATGAGTCAGCAGCGGATTTTTCAAATCGCCCTCTACGCTCAGCAGCTGCAGCTCATTCAGCGCCTTGCTTACCTGCGGCGCCGGCACTACATGTACCTGATAACGGTTATTCTTCTTCAAACGGCGCGAACGGGTAATAACTACCTCCGTCTGCACCTGATAATTGCTTTTCAACAGTTGCAGTACGCGTCTGGCCAAAGCAGCGTTTTCTGTAGAAAAGTGAATGCCTATATTCATACCGCGGATGACAATCGCACCGCTCATACGCAAAAGACCGAGCAGCTCTGCCTTGTCACCGGTAGCATCATTAGTTTCTATACGAGATAATTCATTTTTTACATCATTGGAAAAAGACAAGCAGACTCCTCCCTTCTCAGCCGACAAGGCTGCAGCGTCTGGTTTTATTTTTGTTTATACAGCTTCTTCATGCCCGCACGCATAAAGAAATAATCGAAAAACTGCATGCCGCGTCCAAAAAGACGCAGACGATAAATCAAAGCAATAAGCACACGCGCCAACTTTCGCGGATCATGGCGCACCAGATCATCCTTGCTTATCAAGCGCGCCGGCACAACCGTAATTCCCAGACTGCGGATTTTATCAATATCCGGCGTAATAGGACGCGAGCCTTCAGCATCATACTGACGCAGCTGCTCCGACGTAACATCCTGGGAATTGACAATAGCGTAATCCAAAAACTGTGTACCGACATGATCAATCAACGCCTGCACATGGTCATAAGCACCGTAGCCGTCAGTTTCGCCGGGCTGTGTCATAACATTGCAGATGTAAATTTTGATTGCCTTCGACCGTACAACAGCATCACGGATTCCCTCAACCAAAAGGTTAGGAATAACACTGGTATACAGGCTGCCAGGTCCGAAGATAAGCACATCGGCATTTAAAATTGCATCGATAGCTCCGTTTGCCGCCTGTGCATCCGCCGGCAGCATCATCATCTTCTTAATATGCTTGCGCACCTTGGGAATCTCGGATTCGCCTGTCACAATGCTGCCGTCAGTCATGCGCGCCTGCAGACGGATATCCTCCAGCGTAGACGGAATAACCCTGCCGCGCACCTTCAGAATCTGACTCGTAGCATTGAGTCCGGCCTCCATGCCGCCTTCGGCCTGCGCCATAGCCGCAATAAACAGATTGCCGAAGCAATGGCCTGCAAGCGGGGAATCGCCCTGAAAGCGATATTGCATCAAACGTTCCATCAACGGCTCACGGTCAGCAAGAGCCGTCAGGCAGTTACGCAAATCACCGGGAGGAATAATACCCAGCTCCTTGCGCAGACGTCCGGAAGAACCGCCGTCATCAGCAGTTGTTACTACAGCCGTACAGTTATTGGTGATATACTTCATGCCACGCAAAAGTGTCGACAAGCCGGTACCACCACCGACAACAGTAATAGCAGGGCCACGTGTCAGCTTGCGCTGCATAAAAATCGTTTCCATCAATGAACCGTTTTTATCAGGTACTACAACAGATACTACCGAGCTGATTAAGCGACGTGTTCCGTACACCATAATAGCAAAGCCCACGATAAGAAAGCCCACACCCATCGTCATAATCAGGCCGTTTGAATAGCGTCCTGTTGTCAGATAGGTCATCTGGAAGAGCAGTTCTTCTGCCTTGCCCATCAGCTGATAATTAAAAAACAAAGCCAGTCCCAAAGCACATAAAAGTACGCCTACCGCAAAAAGCAGCAGCCAGCGCTTCAAATTAATGCCGGGACACAGCCAACTAATC
>CAKQHU010000210.1 GCA_934234275.1 uncultured Phascolarctobacterium sp. | reverse complement strand
TTTTCAAAACATTAATAACACTATCGTTTAACATTCAGCATTCCTCCTAAGCTTTTCTTGATTTGCCTTTATTATATGCTTACTGCTTTGCAAAAACAATATATTAAGGGATTTATAAGTTACTAATAAATTTCATAGTATAGAGAAATCCTGTGCTTATTTATATCGGTAAAACTTCGGTAGAACGATAACACGTAGCGTTCCACCGTAGTTTTTTATTTGCTGTTCTTTTCATAAACTGCAATTTCAATCAAATTACCATCCGCATCCCGCAGATAAATGCTTTGCATTGCTCCAAGGGCACCATGACGCGCCACAACACCTTCCTCAATCGGATAGCCCTTGGCTTCTATTTCTGCTTTAATCGCATAGATATCGCCCTCAGCAAGCAGGCAAATATCCTGGCTGCCGTATGTAGGATGCTGTGCTGCCGGCAAAAATTCTGCCGGTCTGCAGTGAATATTAATCTTCTGCAAACCAAAGTAGAAAGCATGCTTGCCATTTTTCAACTCGTGACGCAAACCTAAAATGCCTGCATAAAATGCTATACATTTATCAATATCTGCTGTTGTAATGACGATATGGTCTAAGCCAGTTATACGCATGAAAACCACCTGCTTTAATTCAAATCTCCCAAACTGGGATTATCAAATTATCTCTGTCAAATGCTGTAAACTTATCACTCAAGCACAAAATTCCACCTGTACCACGCTTTAAGCTGGTTTTATCCAGCACACCAAAAACATTCGTCCAACGTTTATCCGGCATCATGGTTTTCTTCACCTCGAGCGGGTACAACGTACCATTGCGTTCAAGAACAATATCAATCTCCTTATTATCCTTATCACGATAATAATAAATAAACGGCTCTAAACCTGCATTTTGATAGCTTTTAACAATCTCGGATACTACAAAGTTTTCTAAAATTGCACCACTCATCGCGCCATTCATTAATGTCTCACTGTCTGTCCACTTCGTGAGATAGGCAACTAAACCGCTATCATAAAAATATAGCTTCGGCTTTGTCACCATACGCTTCAACAAATTATTACTGTATGGATGCAGATAAAAAATAATGCCCAAGCGCTCTAATATATTCAGCCAGTTCTTCACAGTAGGCACACTGATTTCTACCGCATCAGCTATAGTTTTATAATTCACCATCTGGCTAGTGAGCGCCGCAACAACAGTGACAAGGTTCAAGAATTTAAAAGAATCAATTCTATCTACAATCTCCTTGACATCCCTGTCAATATAGGTGGAAATATAGCTGCTATAAACTGCCGCCTGCTCTTTTTTTGCTCCACTAACAATAGCAGGCATACCTCCGCGCCAGATACGCTCAAAAACCTTCTGAATGCTTGCAGGAGCAACAGCTTTGCTACGCATTAACAAACGCTCAAAATCAACTGTAAAGGGTTCAGACGTACAGCCACATGCCTCTGCCTGCGATAAAGGTGACATGTGCAGCAAGCAAACACGCCCCGCCAAGGATTCCTGCACACCATCCATCAATTTAAAAATCTGTGAGCCTGTCAGCCAAAAATCTCCTGCCTGCTGATGCTCATCAACATAAATCTTAATATAAGGAAAAAGCTCCGGTGCATATTGCACCTCGTCAATGAATACCGGTGGCTTATGCAGCTGCAAAAACAGTTTAGGATCGTTTTTCGCCATCTCGCGTTCTGTAATATCATCTAGCGTAACATATTCACGATTTATGCCTTCTGCCTCAGCCAGCATTTTTAACATAGTTGTTTTGCCAACCTGCCTGGGACCGGTCAATAGGACAACGGAAAACTCTTGCGCCATTCTTTTAAATGTCGCCTCCATTGCTCGATTAATATAAGCCATAGTCACACTTCCTTTCCTTGTATTCTATGCCAAGTATATCCCATATAATACCTAAAAGCAAGAAAAACTTCGGCCAAACCATAACCATACTTACGATTTAGCCGAAGTTTTTGCGTTTTCACTTTAAAACAGCCGAAGTGTTTTATTCACACGCATAGCGTAACTACTTTACAACGAAAGCAATTAATGCAAAAAGCACGCTGTAGCCTGCGCTTTCGCGCAACCCACAACGTGCTTTTACAATTCTTAAAATCAGCCGATTTCTGCTTCTTTTTCAGTACCGCGAACGTTGATCGGATGGTTGTTTTCGTCAACCATTACA
>CAKQHU010000209.1 GCA_934234275.1 uncultured Phascolarctobacterium sp. | reverse complement strand
ACCATCAACTTCTACAGTCACGCACGTCACAGTGCCTATATGATTTTAAATGCCAAGCTCTTCGGACTGACGCACAAAGAGCAGGTTATCACGGCAGCCATCGCCGGCTGGCACAACGGCGTTTCCAAAAACTATTTCAAGGACCGTTTCTACAAGGAATTGCTTAGCGACGCCAACTGGAAAACAATCAACAAGCTGGCACTGCTGCTGGCCTTGGCAGAAAGCCTCGATTATACGGAAACCTCCCAGATTCACGTTATTGAACCTGGCATCAGCAAAAAGAATGCTACCTTAAAGCTCTATGCTCAAGGTATTCCCAGTATTGAAATGCATCAGATTCAGGAGCATCTTTCATGGTTCAAAAAGACTTTCGGCGTAGAGCTGAAGGTGCAGCTGGCAACAGCAGAAGAAGAATAAAGCAAAGCAGCCTCAGCATACGCATGCGTATGCCAAGGCTGCTGTTTTTATTTCATTAGTAATATTATTTTTGAGGTTTATAAGAATTTTTCGCTTCTTTAAGCATAGCCTTTATTTCTTCTTTATCATTACGTAAAATTTCATCAACTTCATGTTGTAATTTTTCCTCATTATTAAAATCTATTCTTTTTCTAGCCATTAAAGTAATAGCCTTTATATACACATAAGCTGATACTATTGTAATAGCATATGCAATCCCACTTTCAATAGCAGCACCAACAAAAGAGCCAAATACAGGTATAAATTTTAAAAGCTCGCCAGCACCTAGCAAAACTACATATCCTCCCAAGTTGGCTACTACTCCAGACGCAACAGTTTTTAAAATATTTTTAGAAAATGTTATTCCTATGTCAGAATTAATTCTCGCATACATTGCCCAAATATTAGCAACATTAGCTGCCGCACTTGCACCAGGGACAGGTATAAAAGAACTTCCTGCAGCAATAAATGCATGAGTCGTAATATCACCCTGTATTTTTTCCGGTAAGCCACCAATAGTATTTTTTTCAAGTGCCTTAAGGCAATCCATGATTACTTTTATCTCATGAGCTTCGTTACTCATAAAGTCCACACCCTTTCATAAACTTTCGCTACGAGCTGAAAATTTTTAGTCCTTGCGCTCATTATACTACGTTGTCCCCCCCCGTCAACCATATGTATATATAAAAAGAACTTTCTCTTCTATCTGCTTCAAAGTTAGGACAAAAAAAGGTCTGCATACGCATAAGTATACAGACCTCAAGACAGCATTATAAAATTTTCTATGTTTAGTGGTTTATCATTCCTATATATTTAGTTCAGGATATTTTTCCATAAACATTTTTATAGCTTCTTCGGCAGGAATTACCCTTCCTGCTTCAATATCACTTAAGCCTTCTAGCAAGGCATTATACAATTCCATGCGAGCTTTTTGTTGTTCATCAGTTTCCATATCCATCAGAATAAACCTCCGCCAAAATAATAGCTTTTTATTTTACCGCAGCCTTCAGAATACCATGTACCATCAACGCGGTATTATACAAATCCTCTTCCTTAATGTATTCGTCAACAGTATGCACATGAGCCATACCTGTGCCCAAAATTACGCTGGGCAGACCATAAGCATTCAGGAAGTTGGCATCACTGCCGCCGCCGGTAACCGTAATATCCGGCGTAAAGCCATGCATTGCACAGGCAGCCTTTGCCAGCACTACAACATCACTATCCTCAGCAACAGCAAAGGAATCATACTTGTTATCCACAAAAACCTCTGCCTTAGCGCCGTATTTTTCAGCGCTGGTTGCAATGGTTTCTACGATTTCCTTGCAGATAGCCTCCAGCTTTTCCTTGTTACGGCTGCGCGCATCGCCCTCAATAGTTACCAGGTCGGGCACAATATTGGTTGCCTTACCGCCGCCGATAATACCGATATTGCAGGTAGTTTCCTCATCAATACGACCATAGCGCTTAACATCAGCAAGAGCCTTAGCAGCAATCATAATGGAGTTGATGCCCTTTTCCGGCTCCAGTCCACCATGCGCAGTTCTGCCGATAATATCGATTTTATACTTCTTCTGTCCGGGAGCACCGACAACAATCTCGCCCGGAGCACCTTCACCATCCAGTGCATAGCCAACGTCGGCACGCAGCTTGGAGCGGTCGAGGCAACGGGAGCCGTTAACGCCGCCCTCCTCGCAAACTGTAAAGAGTATCTGGATATCGCCATGCGG
>CAKQHU010000208.1 GCA_934234275.1 uncultured Phascolarctobacterium sp. | reverse complement strand
CCACCACAAAAGGCTGATTGTTTCCGCCTGTGCCATAAGTCGCAATCACTGTCGGTGCAGTATCGAGCGGTCCCTTAAATCTTGTATCCTGTCCGTGGTTTTCATAAACAGCCGCCGGAACAGTACCGGATCGCAGTGTCGGAGACACTTCTTTTTCAAAACCTATCGACCTTGCTTTTGCCGAATGTTCCGTGCAAAATCCCGCCGACTCCATAACACAGGGCGGATGATGCGCCTCGGCACGGAGTGTTGCCGTCACATTTTCGGTTACATCCATCCGATTGCCGCCTTGGTCATTTAGACAAGTTGCGCCTGTCGCTCCAATGCTGTTTTGAGTATCTTTGGCAGCTCTTTGCCACGGGAAGACGCCCTTCTTAAGATACCCAGGCACGCCCTCCGGCTCAAATAGTATTTTACCGGCACACCCGCCTCCAAAATCTGCGACAAGGTAGATGCGTTTTCTTCGTTGGGGGACTCCCCAGTATTGAGCATCGAAAACCCGCCATGCGACTGAGTAATCGTCTGCCACGATTTCTCCGGCATTCGGCCATTTCTCATATCGAGGAATATCAGCTTTATCTTCTTTGACGGAGCAGACGCTTTCGAGGACGGCTTTGAAGTCCTCGCCGCCGTTTGACGAGAATGCTCCGGGCACATTTTCCCACACGATAAATCTCGGATATTTTCCATTTGTTTTATCCCTCATTTCCTTTACAATTCGTATTGCCTCATAAAAGAGGTTTGAACGGCTGCCGTCAAGGCCGGCTCTTTTGCCCGCAATGGACATATCCTGGCAGGGCGAGCCGAATGTGATAATATCCACGGGCGGAAGTGTTTCGCCGCTAAGTGCAGATACATCACCGTAATGTTTTACCTTTGGCAGTCTTTTGGTTGTGACACGCACGGCAAACGGCTCAATCTCGGAGCTCCATACGGGAGTGATTCCGCATAAAAGTCCGCCCAGGGGAAAACCGCCGCTGCCGTCAAACAAACTTCCGAGGGTTAATTTATCCTTCATCAGCCGCCACCTCCGAATACTTCAGTGCCACACCGGCTCTTGTCACGGACACACCGTCCGATGTTCCGACCTGTTCGATGTATCTTTTTATGATTACATCGCAGAATTTTTCATCAAGCTCGATTGTTCTTGCAATTCTGTCGGTCTGCTCACAGGCAATGAGTGTGCTTCCGCTGCCGCCGAACGGATCGAGAACAAGACAGTTGCTCATCGATGAATTCATAATCGGATATGCAAGCAGAGGTATCGGTTTCATTGTGGGATGGTCGCCGTTTTTCTTTGGCTTGTCAAATTCCCATATGGTCGATTCCTTTCTGCCCGTGTACCATTGGTGTTTGCCTTTCTTTTTCCAGCCGAACAGCACCGGTTCGTGCTGCCACTGATACGGCGAGCGGCCGAGTACAAGGCTCTGCTTTTTCCAAATACAGGTACCGGAGAGATAGAACCCCGCGTCCTTAAATGCCTTTCTGAAATTCAAGCCCTCGGTATCGGCA
Source organism: uncultured Phascolarctobacterium sp. (assembly GCA_934234275.1). Classification (GTDB taxonomy): domain Bacteria; phylum Bacillota; class Negativicutes; order Acidaminococcales; family Acidaminococcaceae; genus Phascolarctobacterium_A. Next base: position 683 of record CAKQHU010000208.1, on the reverse strand, counting down.
TGGAACACATAAATGCTCGCATCGTCCGCCATACATTTTTCTGTATTTTTGAAAGCGTCAAAGAGGAAGTTGTAAAACTTATCATCTTCCATATTATCATTTTTAATCTTCCCGGCTGAACCCTCGTAATTGACATTATACGGCGGGTCGGTAATCACAAGATTGACTTTTTCATCGCCGAGGAGCATATCATATGTTTCAGCCAATGTGCTGTCACCGCACACAAGTCTGTGTCTGCCGAGCTGCCAGACATCTCCGAGTTTCGTGATTGTAGGATTCTGCAGCTCGGCATCCACATCAAAATCATCATCCTTGATTTTATCTTGGATGGTGTCTTTGAACAAATCATCTATTTCCGCAGCATCAAAGCCGGTAAGAGATACATCGAAATCTTCGGCTTGCAAATCCGAAATCAAAAGAGCAAGCTTATCCTTATCCCATTCACCGGATATTTTATTGAGCGCCACATTGAGTGCTTTTTCCTTGTTTTCGTCCATCTCGACAACAACGCAGTCAACCTCGTTTATGCCCATATCGATTAGAACTTTGAGCCTTTGGTGACCGCCGACAACTCTGCCGGTTGTCTTGTTCCATATAACCGGCTCAACATAGCCGAACTGCTCAATCGAGCGTTTCAGCTTTTCATATTCCTCATCACCGGGTTTCAAATCCTTTCGTGGATT
>CAKQHU010000207.1 GCA_934234275.1 uncultured Phascolarctobacterium sp. | reverse complement strand
TGGGCATCCGTTACGCCCTGCTTCAGCTGTGCGTAGCAGGTTGCATAAATACCGCGGTCCACAGGCAGCAGATGCGGAGTGAACTGAATCACTACATCCTCACCGGCAAACTCGCTGTAAATCTGCTCGATTTCCGGCGTATGGCGGTGTGAAGCAACGCCGTAGGCCTTAAAGCTTTCGTTGACGCTGCAGTAAAGACTGCCCGCCTTCAAACTGCGTCCCGCACCGGTCGTACCGCTTTTGGCATCAATCACAATGCCCTGAGCTTCAATCAGCTTATATTTTAAAAGCGGCACCAACGCCAGAATGCTGCAGGTTGTGTAGCAGCCGGGATTTGCCACCAGCTGCGCCCCGCGCACCTTGTCGCGGAAAAGCTCAGTCAGACCGTAGACAGCCTGTGCCTCCGGGTCCTCATGCTTCACCTTGTACCACTGTTCAAACACATGGTAATCCTTAAATCTATAATCACCGCCGAGGTCAATAATTTTTGTCTTACTGCCTCGCAGCTGCTTGCCTATCTTCATAGCATGGCCATGAGGCAAGGCAATAAAAATCACATCACTTGCTGCTGCAATAGCATCCAGCTCCTGCATAGACTGCAGATTCTTTTCAATACGTCCTGACAAATGCGGATACATAGAAGCAATCGCCTCTCCTGTACTGCTTTCAGAGGTAATCACGGCAATTTCCGCTTCCGGATGTCCGTCCAGAAGTCGCAGAAGCTCAACTCCTGCATAGCCTGTTGCACCGATAACACTTGCTTTCATATCCATCCTCCTTTGTACTCGATAATTATACAACTAAATTGTATAATTTTGCAAGCACTTTGTGAATTTTTTTGTAAAAATTAAGGGACAATAATCCATTTTACAATCTTATTTTACTACCTAAAAGATAAATATACCAGTATTTTTTGCCAAATTCACACTTTATTGTTACAATAGACGTGAAAGCTATACACGTCACTGTTTAAAATATATCAAAATTACTAACGAGGTGTATCTTATGTTTAAAATTATTATCATGGCTTTGCTTATTTTTATAGGCATGGTGGGTTATGACAACATTACGGATAAGGCGCAGCCTACCACCCCCGTACAGCAGGAACAGCAGAAGGTCAGCAAGCACGAAAAATCCGCCGCTATGGCGCTTTTCACCAGTCTGCTGCCTCCCAAGGAGGAATGGCCCTCGCCCGTACATAAATTTTATCTGGCCTTTAATATGGATGAGGTTATCGATCCTATCCGTCAAAACCCGAACTGGACCGGCCTTGATGCCATGTCGCGCGATATACCGCAGGCCCTGATTGCTATTGAAGACCACGCTTTTTATAATCACGGCGCTATTGCCGTAGAAGGCATTCTGCGCGCCGCACTGGCCAACATCAACGCCGGCGAGGTAGTGCAGGGCGGCAGTACGCTGACGCAGCAGTTTGTCAAAAACGTTTTTCTGTCGCACGAGCAGAGCATGGAGCGCAAAATCGAAGAAGCAGTGCTCTCGCTTATGCTGGAGGATAATTACAGCAAGGACGAAATCCTGGAGCTTTATCTGAACACCACCTACTTCGGCGCAGGCTCCACCGGCATTAAGCAGGCCAGCAAAACATACTTCGGCAAGGCACCTTCGGCGCTGACTTTGGCCGAGGCCGCCGTCATCGCCTCGCTTCCCTACGCGCCCACCGGCCTCAATCCGCTGGAAAACCCCGAGGGCTGCAAAAAACGTCAGCTGCTGGTGCTGGCCGCTATGCATAAATACGGTATGATTAATCAGGGACAGCTGGCCGAAGCCAAGGCCGAAAAAATACGCCTCACCAACGGCACCGTTATGTAAAGGCGTAGCAAAATCAACATTATATATTTTTTAATTAAAGTTTATCACTAAAAACCCTGTTTTACTTGACCGCCTCATACTTCATATATATAATTAAAGCTTAAGCAAAATCACTCAAAGAAGGTCAAAATCATGGAAACTACAACATTAGATAAGCTTCCCTTAGGTCAGGAGGCTATCATTAAAAAGGTCGGCGGCGAAGGCAGCATTCTACGTCGCCGTCTGCTTGATATGGGGCTCACGCCCCGCACCCGCGTTATGGTACGCAAGCGCGCCCCGCTCGGTGACCCGCTGGAAATCTCCCTGCGTGGCTACGAGCTGACACTGCGTGCGGAGGAAGCCGAAAAAATCACCGTTACGCCGGAGGTGAGCGAAGCATGAAGCTGCATTTCGCCCTCGTC
>CAKQHU010000206.1 GCA_934234275.1 uncultured Phascolarctobacterium sp. | reverse complement strand
AAACCAGTGGAAATTTACCTGACGGTAAAACTCCACTGGTTTTCTGTTTAAGGCTGGGTTTTGTCCCAGCCTCTTTTCAGCACAAACCGGATTATTTACGGATACCCAGTTTTGCAATGATTGCACGATAGCGCTCGATGTCTTTAGAAGCCAGGTAGTTCAGCAGGCCACGACGTTTACCTACCAGTTTCAGCAGGCCACGACGGGAATGATGGTCTTTTTTGTGCTCTTTCAGATGCTCGGTCAAATATTTGATGCGTTCGGTCAGAACTGCGATTTGTACCTCAGAAGAACCGGTGTCACCTTCATGACGTGCGTTTGCCAGAATTACTGCTTGTTTAGCTTCGCTAGTTAACATTGTTTGTTTCCTCCTAAAATTTCAAATTGCCATAAGCGTAGCAGCCGTTGGAGAATCGAACTGCCAGGCCTTGGTTCAAATACTATGATAGTATACCATATCTTGCCACTGTATAGCAAGTATTTTGTAAAGATTTTTATAAAAACAGCTTTAATTTACCGCAAAGCCGCTTCGCAGTCGTTTTTATCCTGCGCCAGCTGCTGCTTGAGCTGCTCAATGCCGGCAAATTTTACTTCGCCGCGGATGCGCTGCACAAACTGCACTGTGAGCTGCTGACCGTAAAGGTCACCGGTAAAATCAAAGATATTCGTTTCCAGACGTGGTTTGGCAACATCGCCAAAGGTGGGATTATAACCAATATTGGCCATGCCGTGATAGCTTTTGCCGTTGACAATTACCCGCACAGCATACACTCCCCCCAGAGGAACCGCAACATGAGCATCCTCCAGCTCAATGTTGGCCGTAGGATATCCCAGCAGTCTGCCGCGCTCGTTACCGTGCGCCACAGTGCCGCTGATGCTGTATCTGCGCCCCAGCATAGCAGCAGCCTTTGCTACCTCGCCTGCGGCAATCAGCTGACGGATAGCGGTGCTGCTGATCACAGTTGCACCCTCGCTTACCAGCTCGCGCACAATCAGCTCAAAGCCCATGGCTTTGGCAGAGGCAGCCAGCGTATAGACAGTTCCCTGTCCGCGGCAGCCGTAGGTAAAGTTGGCACCTACTACAAGACAGCTGTAATCAAGCTGCTGCAGTCGCTGCAGGAATTCCTGCGGTGACAGGTCTGCCACCTGCTGATTAAAGGGAATGTCCACCAGCACGTCCACACCAAGCTGCTGCAAAAGCTCCTGCTTTTGCGCACCTGTTATCAGCGCCGGCGGCACCATGCCCGGACGAATCCATTCAAAGGGATGGTTGCTAAAGGTAAATACCGCCAGCTGCGAATTACATTCATGCGCCTTATCCCTTGCGGTTTCAATTACATCAAGATGACCGCGATGCAAACCGTCAAAGGTACCCAATGCTACCACACAGGGAGCGGAAAATTTATGCAGTTGTTCTAAAGAAGTAATAATCTCCATGCTTATTCCTCTGGCATCGGGTAATGCTCTAAGATTTTTTCTGCCTGCAGGCGCTCCTGCTCACAGCGGACGATGCCTAAGAATTCATCCCCCGGCCCCAGCAGGACGTATCTGCCGTCGGCAGTCTGCGCCACCGTGGTGCGTACACCGTTGGTGATGCGCGCTGCCTGACGGGCGTTTACCTTGAGCTTGGGCAGCTCGGCAACGGCAGTCAGCGGCTCTGCGGCACAGGCTTCGGGGTTCTCCGCGATTTCCTGCAGCGTGCAGGCCTTGTCAATCGTGTAGGCTCCCACCTGCGTGCGCAGCAAAAAGCTCATCGTACCGCAAGTGCCCAGCGCCGTCGCCAAATCCTCGCCCAGAACGCGGATATAGGTGCCCTTGGAGCAGGCCACGCGCACGGTAAAGCTCGTTGCCGTATAATGCAGAAGCTCCAGCTTATAGACCTCAATAGGACGTGCGGTGCGTTCTACCTCTACGCCCTGACGAGCCAGCTGATACAGCTTTTTGCCGTTGATTTTGATTGCCGAATACATCGGCGGCAGCTGCAGCTGCTTGCCGGTAAATTGCGCCAGCACCGCTTCCAGCTCCTGTTTGCCGAAAGCAGGCACAGGCATCGTTTTGACAACCTCGCCGCTGTCATCGCCGGTAACTGTCTGCGCTCCCAGCGTAAATTCGGCAATATATTCCTTGCGGCCTTCCACAGCAAATTCCAGCAAACGGGTTGCACTGCCCGCAAAAACAGGAAGAACTCCTGCCGCGTCAGGGTCAAGAGTTCCCCCATGTCCGATTTTCTTTGT
>CAKQHU010000205.1 GCA_934234275.1 uncultured Phascolarctobacterium sp. | reverse complement strand
TTGACGGTTTTCAAATCCGGAGCGAGAGGTTTGATGCCGCGCTTGGCGTCACCCTCAATAAGATAGCGGGGAACATAGAGGCCCTGCTTATCATCATCAAAGTTGATGCCCAGGTTGAGCAGCTTGCCGGTTTTCATATCAGCTTCAAAGGTAGGCACGTTATCGGTCCACAGCTCCATATGCACATCTACGTCACCGCGGAGCAGCGCCGTCTGGATGATGGGAGTAGAGCCACTGATAATCTTAGGCGTGATGTTATAGGCGTGAGTGCCGATGAAACCGGCAATGGCGTTGTGGAATTTGACACTGTCCCAGCCAGCGTCGGCAAAAACAACCTCTTGCTTTGCTTGCTCATTAGCGGCGTTGACATTGCCTGCTATAAATCCCAGTGAGGTCAGTATGAGTAAAAAAACGGCTGATAATTTTCGTAACATGGCTTCACCTCCGTCAAAGCAATAAAAAGAAAAATACTCCTCTTAAATTTATTTTACAAAGCGAAAATTCTTCTTGTCAACTGCAAATGCAACAATGTACAGAGAAATAAGTTTAAAAACTAAAGTTATTGTAAATGCAGAGTTTTGTATAAAGAGAAGTGTATGTAGATATTGGTGAGGATGATACAGTTGTTTTTCGAAATGTAAGACGTTTATAACGCTTTATGATAGTCAAAGCTTTTAGGCGTATTAAGCAGTACTGTGATTTCAATAAGTTGAATTGCTTGGCGCTAGAGTAAGCTCAAGAATGTTTTTCTCATTTCTGTAACTTTTTTAACACAGATTTAACCGCAAGCTTACTTTGGATTTTACATTCATCCGTTACAATAAAAGCACGTTGTAGAAATGACAACAATAATTTTTGTGGAATATCAGTAAACGGAGGAATGGAAATGAAACTGAAAAAAGTTTTGGCAGCAGCAATGATTTCCCTGCTGGCAACTACTGCACTTATTGGCTGCGGTAGCGATAAGAAAAGTGCTGACACCGGCAAAAAGGTGCAGATTGAATATTGGCACGTTGCTGCTGAGAGCTTTGGCGGCGCAACCGTAAAGGAATTGGTTGCTGACTTCAACAAAACTCACCCGAACATTGAAGTAGTAGAAAAATACAACCCGGATATGTACAAAGGCCTGACTCAAAACCTGCAGGCTGCTATGGCTTCCGGTAAGAATCCTGACGTAGTACAGATGGGTTATTCCTTCCTGAACTACGCTGCTGAAAACTTTAAATATACTGACTTGAACGAAGCATTTAAAGCTGCCGGCGATGAAAACTTCATGAAAGACAATTATCTGCCGAACGTACTGCAACTGGCACAAACCGAAGACGGCAAGCAAATCGGTCTGCCGTATTCCGTAAGTGTTCCGGTACTGTTCTACAATCCGGAAATTTTTGAAAAAGCCGGCTTAGATCCGAAAAATCCGCCTAAAACTTGGGAAGAGGTTAGCAAGGTAGCTAAACAAATTAAAGATAAAACCGGCAACATGGGCTTCTTCATGCAGGAATATGCTGATAACTGGACTCAGCAGGCTCTGATTGAATCCAACGGCGGCCAAATGCTGACCAAGGTTGACGGTAAGGTTAAAGCAGGCTTTGACACTCCGGAATCTGCTGCAGCTTATCAGGTTGTAGCTGATATGGTTAAAAACGGCAGCGGCCTGCATGCAACTAACGAAGAAGGCTTCCAGGCTTATCTTAGCGGCAAGCTGGGCATGGTTTGCACCACCATCGGTAAACGTGCTAACTTCGAAAAGGGCGCTAAGTTCAAGGTTATGGCTTCTCCGTTCCCAGCATTTGGCAATAAACCGACCAAGATTCCTGCAGGCGGCAACTTCCTGATGGTCTTCTCCAAAGATGCTGAAAAGCAAAAAGCTGCTATCGAGTTCATCAAATATCTGGAATCTCCGGAAGCACTTGCTAAATGGAGCACCGGTACCGGTTACCTGCCTCCTCGTAAGGGCGTAGCTGATGATCCGAAGGGCTTCAAAAAGCTTGCTGATGAGAACCCCAACATTAAAATGGCTCTGCAGGAAATGACTAAGGTTACCAAATGGGCAAGCTTCCCGGGTGCTAACGGTCTGCAGGCTGAACAACTGCTGATTGATGCCCGTGATATTATCCTGAGCGGTAAAATGAGTGCACAGGATGCATTACATCAAACTGCAGAAAAAATTAACAAGCTGCTGTAATTAGTCTGATAAATAAGCTGTCGCAGTTGCGGCAGCTTATTTTGCTAATA
>CAKQHU010000204.1 GCA_934234275.1 uncultured Phascolarctobacterium sp. | reverse complement strand
TGCTAAATCGTTAGACGGTTTACCCCGTGCGTGGGTTCGAATCCCACCCACTCCGCCAACTATGGCAATCGGCTCTCAGAGAAATCTGAGAGCTTTTTTGTTTGCTAGAACAAGAGATAGTAGAAAATAAAAACGTAAAAACCGTTGATAATTTCCAAAAGACGTTATATAATAAAATCTGTAGAAAAATAAAAACGCAAAAGCCGTTTTTAGTTGGAGATGATACAATGAAAATACTGCGGATAACTGTGAATGGTTTGCCTTTATTTAAACAGGAGTTAGATCTTTTATTTTATACTCAGCAACGAGTTGGTGAAGATGATAAAGAAAAACTCTATAAGATAGAGCCTAATTATTATCTGCATACAGCTTGTGCGTTTATTGGTATTAATGCTTCTGGCAAAACTTCTGTATTGAAGGTAATTAATTTAGCTTTAAATATTTTGCGTAATGAACCTATCAACCACGTAGAGTCAAGGAATATTCTTGGAGCTTGTGAGAGAGCAATGCTCAAAATCTGCTTTTTAGATAAAAAAAATAATGTTTACTGCTTGAAAACTGTAATTACCTCTAAAAAAGCTAAAGCTGGGAGATATGTATATTCTATAATTGAAGAAAAGCTCTGGGAAAAGCCTATCAGCAGCGTTAAATCTAAAAAATACCTTACTGATTTTTCTGGCCTGCGTCCAATAGCAGCCAGAAATACAGATGAGGCTTATCTGCCCGATGACGTAAGTTTTATCATAGCTCATAATAAAAAAACAAATGATAGGATATATGTGTTTAGCCTGCTTTCATATACCAACATTAACGTTCTTCCGTTTACTGATGATATTCCGTTAGAAGTCATTACATTCCTTGATCCTACTATTGAAAAGTTATGCTTTGAAAAAATTGAAGATAAGGCGTTAATTCATTTGAAGTTTAAGGGAGAGGAAGAGCTTATTTTAAATAACGCGGTAGAACTTGAGCAGTATCTGTCTTCTGGTACAATAAAGGGCATTATTACCTTTTCTATGGTCAAAGAGGTCTTGGCATCAGGTGGCTATATTTTGGTTGATGAGCTTGAAAATCATTTTAACAAAGAAATTGTTGTCACACTGATGCGCTTTTTCATGGATAGCAGGCTGAATAAAAATGGCAGTACGCTGATTTTTACGACCCACTATCCAGAATTGCTTGACGAATATGATAGAAATGATGCTATTTATATTGTAAGGAACCGTAATGGTATTACTGCTGAAAATCTAAGCTATATTTTAAAGCGCAATGATATAAAGAAAAGTGATGCTTATCAGAGCGGCTTTCTTGAGGGCACTACTCCTGCCTATGAAGCTTATCTGCGCTTAAAGAAAAATTTAGCTGCTTCGCTAAAGTAAAGGAGGCAGTTAGATGAAACTAGCAAAATATAAAGCTTGTATCTGTGAAGGTTCTGCTGAGTCAGCAATTATTGATATTTTGGTTGATAATAATTTGTTGATTTTCACACGAGAGGAAATGCTGGACGAAAGGGTTATCAGATGCAGAAGCGCGAAAAATTTTGAAGAAAGATACTTACGCAAAGGCTTTGATGAACCAATTTCTGTTATACGCATTTTGGATTCTCGTAGGGAAAGCTTTAAGCTAAGCAAAGCTTATGCTTATAAAATAGATGTCGTCAACGTGATTACTGCTCCTGAGATTGAAATGCTGATTATTCATAATGAAGGAGCATATGAACGCTTTAAGCGTTCCGGGAAGAAACCTAGTGATTTTTGCAAAATGGATTTGCGCATGGGTAATGTAAAGGCATATGATTTTGTAAAAGATTATTTTGCTAATTCTAAAATTTTAGTTGATGCTATAAGAGAATACCGCAGGGTTGCTAATATTCCTAAGGGGGAGTACAGTTTGGCAGATTTGTTGAAATAACAAATATAAGGTATAAAGTGCCTTTTGTTTTTGTTGTTCCTATTATTGTTCCTCTCTGTTCCATATATTTGTGGTGCAATCAGAACGTTTTTAAGAGAATTTCACAGAGGATAAACACTATATATAGTGGTAGATTTAATATAAGCACCACAAATTGTAGATTGGGCATTTTTGCTAGATCGTTAGACGGTTTACCCCGTGCGTGGGTTCGAATCCCACCCACTCCGCCAACTATGGCAATCGGCTCTCGGAGAAATCCGAGAGCTTTTTTGTTTTGTAAAATTGTTCCTTGCGAAATGTTACAGCGGTTTACCCCGCACAGGGTTTGCCACCCCAACCC
>CAKQHU010000203.1 GCA_934234275.1 uncultured Phascolarctobacterium sp. | reverse complement strand
CCCTGTATGTGGCCGCTGCTGATGTGTTCCTTTGCCGCTATTGCTATTGGTGTGGAACGATATCTTTTCTATAAGAAAGCTATTTCCGGAGAAAAGTTCGCGAGCAGCTTTTGCCGCATGATGAACGATTTCAATATAGTGGGCGCCAGTGAGCTGGCAGAGCAGAGCAAGGGCGAGGCTGCTGCCATGGCTAAGGAGATTCTGGATATTAAAGGTGATCTTGGCCAGCGTCTGGAAACTATTGTCTATACCAAGGCTGACCGTATTATCGACAGCCTGGAGAAAAATATCAACTATCTGAGTGTTGTTGTCGGCCTTTCGCCGATGCTCGGTCTGCTCGGTACTATTACCGGTATGATTTCTTCCTTTAACGCTCTGAACGAAAGAACCCAGAACCCGATGGCTGTTACCGCAGGTATCGGCGAAGCGTTGATTACTACCGTCTTTGGCTTGTGCATTGCCATCATGGGTATGTGTATTCATGCTTATCTTATGAGTAAAATCAAAACCGAGACTCTGAATATCAACGAGGTAGCGGATACGCTGGTTGATATTTTCAAAGCTAACGAGCAGAGCAAATGAGGGGCGGTGTCAGAAAATGCGCAGACGTCGTAAAAGAGTGATGAAGGCACCGGAAATCATGCTCAGTCCGATGATTGATATGATTTTCCTGCTGCTGGTATTTTTTATTGTCAGCACTATGTATATGAGCGAGGTCAAGACGATTCCTATCCGCCTGCCGGTTGCCAAGCATTCGGAGAATGTCAGCAAGAGCAACTTTAATGTAACAATCAAAAAGGACGGCAGCCTGTATCTTGATGAAAATAAAATTGAGATGGACATGCTGGTTCAGAATGCTGCGATTGAAAGCAAGCATGATTCCTCCTTCTCTGTTATTATCAGAGCAGAGGACGAAGCGCCCTACAAAACTATTATCCAACTGATGGATAAAATGAAGGGAGCAGGTGTCACACGCTTCGGTCTGGCTACGGAGACGGGTGAGAGCAAATGAAGGATGAACAAAAGCGATTTGGCAAGGGCTTTGCCGTAGCCTTGGCAGTGCATCTTGTTCTTGCCGCCGGCCTTGGCATTTTCGGCTACCGCTTTGTGCATACGCCTCCGGAAATTTTGGAGGTTTCATTGGAAGCCGGTGGTGGCGGCGCTGAAGCTCAGGAGGAAGAAATCGAACAGGAGGAGCAGCAGGAAGAGCCTATCATCCAAAGCTTGGAAGATATTATTGACCAAAAGCTGAAGCCTAAACCGCAAAAGAAGGTTGTTAAGAAAAAGGCAACTGCAGCCCCCGGACCGAAGGCTCCTGCTGGTAATCCTGCCGGTAACGGTACAGGCACAGGTACGGGCAGCGGAACAGGCAGTGGTAATGGTAATGGCAGCGGCGAAGGCCGCGGTGTGCCGGTCAAACCGCCACGCCTGCTGCGCGAGGTTGCGCCTGTATATCCTGCGTCCGCACGCAACAGCGGTGCTACCGGTGTGGTAACGGTACGCATTCTGGTAGGTGCTGACGGCAGTGTGGAGGATGTAACGGTAGTCGGTTCCTCCGGCAATAGCGCTATGGATAGCAGCGTTGTAACTGCGGTCAACAAATGGCGCTTCAGTCCTGCAAAAGACAAGTACGGCCAGAACGCACGCTGTCGCGTTACGCGCGCAGTAAGCTTTAACTTAAGATAAAAATTATACGCAGATGCTTTTATGCAAAAAGCTGCCGTCTCCGGTTTGGCCGGGGATGGCAGCTTTAATTTTCCGTGAGAAATATTGATTTTAAGAAGATGATTATACCGATGCAAAAGAAAAAAACACGGGCATTATGCACCGTGTTTTTCTCTGCCTTGTGTCTCACGGAAGGAGTGAGACGAAGTGGAAGGGATTAGATAAATACCAAAATCATCGGCTAATATTATCTTAGCTGTTTATATTATACTCCTCAGCAAATCAGCTTGTCTAATAAGGAGTCAGCATAACAGTTATTTCGCTTTGTTCAGATTTCTGTATTTCGTTACGAAGAGGGCGATGCGCTCCAGCGCCTTATGCAGGATTTCTTCGCTGTAAGCATAGGAGCAACGGATATAGCCTTCGCCGCCGGCACCGAAGATGTTGCCGGGGATTACGAGAACCTCCTGCTCCTCCAGCAGCTTTTCAACAAATTCCATGCTGGAAAGGCCGGTTTCCTTGATGCAGGGGAAAACATAGAAGGCGCCTTCGGGCTCATACAGCGGCAGGCCCATCTTGTGGAAGCCGTCAATCATAATCTGACGACGGCG
>CAKQHU010000202.1 GCA_934234275.1 uncultured Phascolarctobacterium sp. | reverse complement strand
GCCGGCGAAAAGCTGTGCAGCGTGGACGGCGTACAGGTTAAGGATATAATTGAATTGAGCTTCTATACCTCCGATTACGAGGTTGATCTGGAGATAGAGGCCACCGATGGCACACGCCGTCAGGTACATATAGAAAAATATCCGGATGAGGATCTTGGTTTGGAGTTTGATTCTGCGGTTTTTGACAGAGTTGCGACCTGCTACAATAACTGTGTTTTCTGCTTTGTAGACCAGATGATTCCCGGTATGCGTCCGGGTCTGTATGTGCGTGATGACGATTATCGTCTGTCCTTTTTATATGGTAACTTCATTACACTCACCAACATGAAGGATGAGGATTTTGAACGGATTATCCGCACGCATCTGACGCCGCTGTATGTTTCGGTACACGCTACCGACCAGCAGGTGCGCTGCCAGATGATGCACAACCGTTTCGCCGGTCAGCTGATGGAGCGCTTGCAGCTTTTGTTCGATGCGGGCATTCAGGTGCATACGCAGATTGTGTGCTGCCCCGGTTATAACGATGGAGAGATTCTTGCCAAGAGCTTCCACGATTTGTACGCGCAGTATCCCAATGTGCTGACGATGGCAGTTGTTCCCGTAGGCACTACTAAGCACCGCGAGCACTTAACACAGCTTGCTACCTTTACGAAGGAGCAGGCCGCAGAGGTTGTGGAGCAGGTGACCGCATGGCAGGAGCGCTGCCGTAAGGAAACAGGCAAGACGTTTATCTACTTGGGCGACGAGTTTTATCTGTTGGCGGAAAAGCCTTTTCCTCCTACCGAATGGTACGACGGCTTCCCGCAGTTGGAAAACGGCATCGGCCTTACTGCCAACTTTATGCTGGAGTGGGATGAGGCGTTGGCGCAGATGCAGAGCTTTCATGCTGCAGAGCCTGCAGTTATTCCCGTAGGTGAGGGCGCTTACCGCGTGCTGGAGCCTTTGATGGCCAAGCTGAACAGTCAGTTCGGTTCGGAGCACCGTTTTGTGCCTGTGCCTAACAGCTTTTTCGGCGGCAAGGTGAATGTTACCGGTCTTTTGACGGGCAGCGATATCTTAGCGAACGTTCAGGATAAGAAGATTATTCTGCCGGATGTGGTTTTGAATAACGATAAGCTGTTTTTGGATGATATGTCGCTGGCGCAGTTCAAGGAGTGCTACCCCGGCAAGGTGGAAATTGCCAAGGGTGCGAAGGAGCTGCTGCATTTATTATTGGAAAGATAGGTGAAGCGTATGCTGCAGGTTTATACAGGTACAGGCAAGGGCAAGACTACTGCCGCTTTGGGTGTAGCACTGCGTGCCTCCGGTTATGGTATGAAGACGCTGATGCTTTCATTTTTGAAGGATGATCCTGAGTACGGCGAGGCGCGGGCTGCGAAGAATCTGCCTTGGTTTACGCTGCGGCAGGTGGGACGCGACGCTTTTGTTAATTTTCATAATCCCGATCCTGTTGATTTGAAGATGTGCCGTGACGGCTGGGAAGAAGCGAAGGAGGCTATCAGCTCGCACGCTGCGGATGTTATCATTCTTGATGAGCTGAATATTGTGCTTGCTACCCAAATGCTGCCGACGCAGGAGGTTGTGGACTTTTTGCGTGAGCATAAAAATAACGTTGAGGTTATTACTACCGGTAGAGGTGCACCGGAAGAGCTTATTAAAATTGCTGATCTTGTTACGGATATGAGCGAGGTTAAGCATTACTTCCATAAGGGGGTTAGCTCCAGAAATGGAATTGACCATTGAGGTGTGCGCTTGCGTAGAAAGATGAAGAAAGAGTTGCTTATGCGTCGCAATTAAATATCGTTCCAGTCAGTAGCAATTTTCCCGTGCCTTGGGGCACAACGCAAATTTCGTGTGGAACCAGGACGAAGCTTCGGTAAAATTTGCCAGACGGTAAAAGAAAGGTACGTACCCTTGCTTAGCGGTTCGTGTCAAACCAATCAGCTGCGCTCTTTGAACTTGCTTCTTGGGACACTATCGCATGGCGCGCATGAGCCAATCAGCATCGTCCTGCGGACTCGCTTCTTGGATGCGCCCGCATATGGTTCCAGACACTCATTTGCTAAAATTGCTATTCCCTACACGATATGTTAATTGCTCGTGTTGGCGTTTTGCTATCCTTCTTGCCTGCCCCATAGGGGAAGGTGTCAGTGAGCGCAGCGAACTGACGGAAGGGGATTAAATATACAAAAAATTTTACATTTCTATGATAGACACTTATTAAAAAATTTATTATGATGAAGGAGATTTGATTATGGCTAAACCGATAGTTGCTATAGTTGGACGTCCTAACGTAG
>CAKQHU010000201.1 GCA_934234275.1 uncultured Phascolarctobacterium sp. | reverse complement strand
TTAGCCTTCCGCAGGTCTCATATATCTTCCCTGAAAGGGAAGGTGGCTGCGAGCTTTGCGAGCAGACGGAAGGGTTGGCCCTCACTTACACGCCAACCTGTTAATCTGCGTCGCAATAATCCCCGCACCATATCCATTATCAATATTCACAACCGAAACACAGTTAGCACAGGAATTAATCATCGTCAGCAGAGCACTCAGTCCATGAAAGCTCGCACCATAGCCGACAGAAGTAGGCACCGCAATCACCGGATTTCGCACAAGGCCACCGATAACACTTGCCAGCGCTCCCTCCATACCTGCAGCCGTCACCACACAATTCGCCTGCTGCAGCAAATCAACCTTATCCAAAAGACGGTGAATACCGCTCACGCCTACATCGTAAAGCCTCTCCACATGCGTCCCGAAAAACTCCGCCGTCTGCGCCGCCTCCTCCGCCACAGGAATATCGGCAGTACCCGCAGTACACACAACAACACAGCCGCAGCGCTCCTTACCAGGGCGCTCCTGCTTCAACGTCCGCGCCACCGGGTCATAAACAATATCAGGCAGCTGCTGCCGCACCAGCTCATACTGCTCCGGCGTTGCCCGCGTGCCAAACACCTCGCCCTGCTCCGCCAAAAGACGCTTATAAATATCCGCCAGATACGCATCAGGTTTACCGCTGCAGTAAACCACCTCCGCAAAGCCCGTGCGCTGCTCACGCGAAGTATCAAGGCGCGCATAATTCAAATTCTCGTACGCCTTGCGATTAAAATAGCGCTCCGCCTCAGCCACCGACAGCTTGCCGCTGCGCACCTGTTCAAGTACACTCCTGGAGTCCACTTTATACCTCCTTTTATGACAAAGACTTAGTCCGCCTCCCGGCAGACTAAGTCTTGCATATATAAATATTAAATTTCGGTTATATTATAGCGAAAACATACCCGCAACGCAAGTATTCTCCGCATCAAGTTACAGTTAAACCAGGTTCTTCACAACCGCCAGCTCCATCTTGTCCGCAGGAATAACCTCGGAATGCAGCACAGGCAGATTCTCCAATGCCAGCATACGCGGCGGAATCTCCGTACCGGTATCGGCATGCAGCTTTTGCAGCAGCTCAAAAGGATTGCTTCCCTGCGGCTGAGCATCATCAAGCGCTGCCAGCACGCTGTCGGCAAACTTATACGGACTTGCGGTAGACAGCACCACGGTATAGGTTTCATCACTGGTCAGGAAGCGATATTTTTCCATCGCACGCCAAGCAACGGCAGTATGCGTATCCATCAGATAATGATGATCATTATAGATACGGCCGATAGCCTCCTTCGTTTCCAGCTCATCAACCCAGGCACCGAAGAACTGGCTTTGAATCTGCTTCAGATCATCGCTGTCAATCTCATAATGACCTTCGGTATTCAAACGCTTCATATAATCTGCCACACGCGCAGCATCATGCTCCGTCACGCTGTAAAGCAGGCGCTCCAGATTACTGGAAACAAGAATATCCATAGAAGGAGAAACAGTCTTAAAGAACTCACGGCGTCTGTCATAAACACCGGTATTGATAAAATCAGTCAGCACGTTATTGCTGTTGGATGCACACAGCAGTCTGTCAATCGGCAAGCCCATCAGCTTAGCATAATAGCCTGCCAGGATATCACCGAAGTTGCCGGTCGGGACAACAAAATTAATCGGGTCACCGGCAGTAATCTTGCCTGCCTTCACAGCATCAACATAAGCGCTGAAGTAGTAAACAATCTGCGGCACCAGACGGCCCCAGTTAATAGAATTGGCCGAAGAGAAGGTATAACCCTTTTTCGCCAACTCATCACTGAGCGCAGTATTGCCGAAAATCTCCTTCACGCCGCGCTGAGCATCATCAAAGTTACCCTCAATGCCAAAAACCTTCACGTTCTTGCCCGCCTGGGTAATCATCTGCTGCTTTTGGATATCGCTTACACCCTCGCTGGGGTAGAAAACAATAATCTGCGTACCCGGAACATCAGCAAAGCCCTCTAAAGCGGCCTTGCCGGTATCACCGGAGGTAGCAACCAGAATAACAACCTTATTCGTTTCACCGGTCTTTTGCATCGAACGTGTCAAAAGATGCGGCAAAAGCTGCAGTGCCATATCCTTAAAAGCAGACGTCGGGCCATGCCACAGCTCCAGCACACCGGTGTTATCATTTACCTGTACCAAAGGCACAGGATTATCACCGAATTTTTCCGGCGCATAGGCAGCATTTACACATTCGCGCAGCTCGTCCTCGCTGAAATCAGTAAGATACTGCAACAGCACATCAACAGCACGCTCTGTATAAGGC
>CAKQHU010000200.1 GCA_934234275.1 uncultured Phascolarctobacterium sp. | reverse complement strand
CCGATGGAGCGACTGTTGCGACGCCAGGTGTGCGACTTATATTCGCGCAGCATGTTGCAGGTGAGGTAAAGCTCGCCCTGCTCGCCGATGTTGATGTGGTAATCATCAAAAACCTGCTCGTAGGTTCCTGCCGTCCAATGCAGATAGATGTGAGTGATACCGCCTTTGGCATTTCTAGCCAAGATTCGCAGCTGTTCATGATTAATTCTGCGGGGATTTGTTACAAGCATATATCAAAAAGCTCCTTTGTATTTTTTCTCCCATGCGCTTACTTGCATATCCGGATTCTGTTTTCAGCAAGAGGCGGGAGCGTGTTGTTTTTGCCTCTCACTATACTAATGGCTTTTTTTTGCTATTTTTTCACCCCCTTAGTAAAAAAATTTTTAAAAAATATTTTTCTAAAAAAATTTGCACAGGGGGGTGAAAATTTTAGCATTTTTAGCCATTAGTATAATGAGTTTTCTTTTTTCTCTCTTTCTTTTTTATAATTTTTTCTTTCTGTCTTTATTTCTTTTGGCTGTGATAAAAACTACTAGCGTAAGCTAGTAGTAACCTTGTTCTTTAGAGTACTACCTAGAGGTTAGACGTAAAGTACGGTAGAAGTAGTATACTGTACCCATAGTACTTGACAGTCAAAAAGAGAGATTTCCCAAAGTCTTGACACTGAAAAAAGGAGGTTTCTTAAATCCTTGACAATCAAAAAAAGAGATTTTCCCAACTCTTGACAAAAAGAAAAAGCTGAATCCCTGTTCCTTGACAAAAGAAAAGGTTGAATCCCATTTACTTGACAAAATTAGAAAGTAAAATCCCAAATCCTTGACACTGCTCTCTTTTATTTGACTTATTATTGTCTGTGCTGTAAATTAGAATTATGTAATTTGAGAGGTGGCTGCCATGACTAAAAAACGCTTTACTGCTGAAGAAATCGAAATTTTAAGGGCTAATCCCTACACACATAGTGTTTCAGCTGATGCTATTCGCTTTAATAGAGAATTTCATGATCAGTATAGGCGATTGTATATGCTAGGACATAATTGTACAAAGATATTCCAGGAATTAGGCTATAGCATAGAAATCCTTGGTGTAAAACGTATTTATTCATTTGATTCAAGGATAAAAGCAAAGAGCCAGTTGACCGATGAAGCCATGGTTGCGTCTGAAGAAATGGCAGAGCAATTTGTAGATAAAGATATTCAATTAGCCAGACTCCAGAACGAGGTTATGTATCTGCGGCAGGAGCTTGAATTTATAAAAAAAATTATAAAAGCAGACAATTCGAGCAGGCGGAAGCTATGATTTTAGAAAGTGCAAGCGTAAAATTTCAGCTTATTCATAATATGCTTGAATCCGAAGATTGCTCTATGAGTATTACGGAAATGTGTTCTTTGGCTGGTGTTTCACGTGGAGGGTATTACTATTGGTGCAACCAGGAAGAAGCCAGGAGACAACGTGAGCAAGCAGATTTAGATGATTTTTCATTGGTTTTGGAAGCATATAAATTTAGAGGATATGCCAAGGGTGCCAGAAGTATATATATGAGGCTGCTGCATTTAACTCCGCCGGTAGTTATGAATATAAAGAAGATACGTCGGCTTATGGATAAATATAATCTGAGATGTCCAATTAGAAAGCCGAATCCATACAGGAGAATGTTAAAAGCTATTCGTACTAATAATTTTGCCGATAATATTCTCAAACGAAGATTTAAGGATTTTGGGCCTAGAAAAGTACTTCTTACGGACATAACATATATTCCGTTTAGCGGAGAATGGCTGTATTTGTCGGTGATTATTGATGCTTATACTAAGCAAGTTCTGTCTTACGTATTAAGTGACACAATGAAGCTTGATTTTGTTTTAGAAACAGTAAAGCAACTTCTGGAAAAATGTGGCGTAGACTTAAGTCAGGAAACGATGATTCACAGTGACCAAGGCGTACATTATACCAGTTATAAATTTATAGAAATAGTTGAAAATGCCGAGTTAAGACGTTCGATGTCAAGACGAGGTAATTGTTGGGACAATGCGCCACAGGAAAGCTTCTTTGGACATATGAAGCAAGAAATAGATCTAAGTAATTGCAGAAAATATTCTGAAGTAAAAGCTGCGATTGATGATTGGATGGCGTATTATAACCAGGACAGGTACCAATGGAATTTAGCAAAGCTTTCTCCGAATGAATACTATGAGTATATAAAAACAAAAACGTATCCTTTGTAAAATAAGCGTCTTTGAGGCGCTTATTTTTTTGCTGGCAAAATTCTCTTTTTTTCTTTCAAATTTGTCTTGACAAAGGGGTACGGTTTA
>CAKQHU010000199.1 GCA_934234275.1 uncultured Phascolarctobacterium sp. | reverse complement strand
GTGATAACGGGAACCATATAAATATAAACGCTGGCCTTGACTGCGCCCAGCTCCTTTACTGCCAGATTCCAGGTGACGAAGCAGAGGGCGGAAGCTCCCAGACCGAGAAAGACAATGTTGAAAAGATAGGTAGTGTTGGCGAAGCGCGCCAGGTTCAGCTCAAAATCCAGAAAGCCGAGTGCCGGTACCATAAAGAGAATGCCGTAGAAAAAGGTTCTGCGTGTGGCGAGGATAACCGGGTAGCCGTAGCTGCTGATTTTTTTCGTCAGCAGAGCATAAAACGCCCATACGACAGCGGCGGAAATCGCCAGCAAATCACCCAGCGGATTGAGCTGCATGGCTGCGCCGTTGAAGCTGATGCAGGCAATACCGCTTATTACGATGAAAAAGCCGATGATGAACTGCTTGCTTAATCTGCCGGCAGAGCGCATAAAATAATGCGCCAGCAGCGCGGTAAAGAAAGGCGCTGTGCTGCCGATTACGCTAACGTTAGAGGCCTGTGTGTAGGTCAGAGCGATGTTTTCCAAAAGGTAGTAGAGGCAGATGCCGCAGAGGCCTGCGGCCATAAAAACAGGCTCCTGCTTTTTATCTGTTTTCAGCATTTTAGGATAGGCAAGCCAAAGGGCGAAAAAGGCCATAATAAAGCGGAAAAAAAGAATTTCCAGCGGCTGAAAGCCGGTAAGTAAAACCTTGGTAGAAATAAAGGTCGTGCCCCAGGTAGCAATCGTAATGAGGGCAGCGAGGTGACCGATGTAGCGAGTGTTTTGCATTTGCTTGGGAATCTCCGTTCTTTTTAGTGCACAGTAAAGTACACTCTATGATTTTAGCAGACTAAAATCCTGCTATTAACAAACTATCCCCTCTGCCGGTATGACAGAAGGGATAGGCTGTAAATTATTATTTTGTGTGCTTGTCTTCGGCAACCTGCTTGTTGGGGGCCGCCGCAGCATATTTCGTCAGGGCAACCTTCGTGATGTGGAAGTCGCCTACGGTATCGGGGCCGTCGATACAGCCGTTGGGGCAGGCCATGCCTTCGATATAGCTGCAGTCGAGCTTGCCCTCGGCAGCAGCCTTGACCGTATCACGGCATTTATCCAGTCCGGAGCAGTATTGTGCATTATGCACCTCACCGCCCATAGCGGCAACCGTATCCTGCACGGCAGCACTTACTCCGGCAGTCAGCGGGAAGCTGAGGCCGAGCTTGGAGGCATCGCGCTCGTAAGCAGTATCACTGCTCATTTCCGCAAATTTGATATCCTTGCCCTCCAGCATGCACATAATTTCTTCAAAGGTCAGCACATAATTGATCGTTTCACGGTGCTCACGTGCCTCCACCTTTTTGGCGATGCAGGGACCGATGAACACGGTAACGGCATAAGGATATTTTTCCTTAATCAGCTCAGCACAGGTAAGCATGGGGGAGGGAGTGTCGGAAATTTTGTCCGCAGCCTCCGGCACCTGCGTTTTAATCAGCTTAACAAAGGCAGGGCAGCAGGAGCTGGTCATAAAGCCCTGTTTAGCAGGAACCTTCTCCAGATATTCCTCCGCCTCCTTAACGCTGGTGATATCGGCGCCGACGCCAACCTCTACGACTTCAGCGAAGCCTGCTTTTTGAAGTGCCTCGTAAATTTGTGCCATGGTAATCTTTAAACCGTATTGGCCTACGATAGAAGGTGCCACAAGGGCGATAACCTGCTTGCCCTGCTGAATTTCGCGGATAACACGGATGATGTTGCTGCGCTCGTCTATAGCGCCGAAGGGGCAGGCGTTGCGGCAGGCACCGCAGGAAACACATTTTTCGTGGTCAATGACAGCCTTGCGGTTTTCACCGATGCTGATGGCACCGATGGCGCAGGCACGCACGCAGGGACGATGGATTTCGATAATCGCACCGTAGGGGCACATCTGCTTGCAGCGACCGCATTCGATACATTTCGTTTTATCGATAAAGGCACGGTCCTGAATAATGCTGATAGCCTTTTTGGGGCAGTTATTCATGCATTTGTGGGTGATGCAGTGACGGCACATATCGGTAACGTAATAAGCGTCAATCGGGCATTGATCGCAGGCTGCGGGAAGCACGTCGATAATCGGCAAATCGGTGCGCTCCGGCTCGTTCAGCGTCAGCTTGGCAGCCTCGATGATGTTGCTGGAGCACTCCTGCCCCAGCGCCATATCGATACGGTTTTTCAGTACGGCTCGTTCTTTATAAACACAGCAGCGGTAGCGCGGAGTATCCTCGCGTACCTCCTGCAGAATATCGTAGACGTGGTCAGGCAACTCGTTATTCCAGGTGTAGCGGGATAAATGCTC
>CAKQHU010000198.1 GCA_934234275.1 uncultured Phascolarctobacterium sp. | reverse complement strand
GATATGCGTTATGTGGCTTTGCGTTATTTTAACGCTGCCGGTGCTTCTCCGACGCGCGATATCGGCGAGGACCACAGCCCGGAAAGCCATCTTATTCCGCTGATTCTGAAAACGGCGCAGGGCGTGCGCAAGCAGGTTTCTATCTTCGGTACCGATTATCCGACGGCTGATGGTACCTGTGTGCGTGACTACATTCATGTCTGCGATTTGGCGAAGGCGCATGTGCTGGCACTCAAACATCTTTTGAGCGGCGGCAACAGTCGTGTGTATAATCTGGGCAGTGAAAACGGCTTCAGTGTACGCCAAATGATTGAAAGCGCCAAAAAGGTTACCGGCGTTGACTTCCCCGTTGTGGAGGAGGCGCGTCGTGCCGGTGATCCCGCAGTGCTCATTGCTTCTTCGGCTAAAATTCGTGAGGAGCTGAGCTGGGAGCCGCAGCACAGCAGTGTAGATGAGGTTATCAGCACTGCGTGGAAGTGGCATAAGGGCCATCCGCATGGCTATTGCGGCTAAAAAGTAAATAAATGTATACTAAAAACCGGTTTCCCTGGCTTTTAAGCCGATAGGGAAACCGGTTTTGTTATGTGCGGAGAAAGCTTTTCTTAGCAATAACAGTCTGAGCGAAGCAATAATTTTGCATAGCAGTCTGCTTATTTGCGTTTGTTGAGGAATTTGCCGATGTCGAAATGCTTGCCTGCCAGCAGGCAGTCGATACGCGCGGTAACTACATCGTTATTGCTGAGCTGACGTGCCTTAATCAGTGAGCGGCGGATGGCAGGCGTGATAAACTCCGGACCCCAGTCATCGACGATACCGCAGGCAATGCCGCGCGGTAAATCGAAGATGGATTCCAAGGCAGCGCAGATAATGGCGTCGCTTTCTCCCGGATGTGTGTTGAGATAACGCAGCGGTACCAGCAGGTCGTTTTGTTCTACGCAGTAGCGGGGCAAGTCTGCCTCGATTTGACGCAGCACGCGTTCGGAACGCTGCTCGCCTTCGTAGGAAAGCAGGTACGGGAACAGCGGCGTTTCGTCCGGATGCGCCAGCCAAAAATCGAAAAGCCTTGGCCATACGTCTATATCCAGCTCCACTGCCAGGTTGCACAGCTGGTAATCGAGCTTATCGTCCTTGATTAAATTATTTTCTATTTCCGGCTGCCAGTCCTTGCGGTAGATAATTTTTTCGCAGGCGGCAATCTGCTCATGGCATTGGTTAAGCGTGAGTTGCATATGGTTCTGCTCATCGCAAAGCTGCTGCAGCGCTGTAACGTAGCTGATTAAATCAAGAACATCCTCAGGTTTGCTGACATGTGATTCCGCCTGTTCAATCAGACAGGTAAGCAGCTTGTTCAGATGGATATCGCTGATGTTGAATTGCTCTTCGATTACCTCTGCCGGGAAGTGATTGAGCATAATCAGATAATTGCCCACGATGATAACAGCGCTTTTATACTGTGTGTAGCTGAGCGGCTGTGCGAGCTGTTCCTCTAAGTGTGTTTCTCTGATGAATTTTACGGACAGCGGCGGATATTCTACGTCGATATCGGGACCGTTCTGCAGCAGCCAGAGGCGTTCTTCCTCATCACGGCAGTGGCAGTCGGTAATGCTGAAAACCTTGCCCCAGCCGCTAGTGCAGCGGATAAGCTCCCAGATAGCGTTTTGCGGGTTGAAATTTGTTACACGGCAGGAATATAAAAAGGCGAAGGTAAATTCCTCGCAGTGTGCTATGCGCAGCAAATCCTGCCATAGCTCCGGCTCCTGCTGACAAATTTTTTCCATGCCGTACATGCCGAAAAGCAGCAGGGCGAATTTAACCTGCTCACGTCCGTCGGCGTTGTAGAAAAAGCGTCGCGCCAGGTCAAAGGCAACACTGTTGATATCGTTTTGGTCTAAGGCTTCGATAAAGGGATCGCAATATTCCGCAAAGGCCATACCCTTCAGTTCATTGTACAGTTTGCTGCGCTGCTGGGTGGTAGGTTCGTTAAGATAGGCCTGCAGCAGCTTGAGCAGTACGCTGGCGGATTTGGGATTGGGCAGATTGCCCATTGTATAGTGAAAGGCATCCTCGGAGCCAAGGGGACGGGGAATGGTGGCGTAGCGGTCATCGCACAGATTGGTAGCAGTAAAGCGGCCATGCTCGTCCAGATGGCTGTTTACGTATTGATAGATTGTCTGCTTCATGTGCTCACCTCGTAATAAAAATATGTATTGCAGCAAATAATGCTGTTCGTAAAAAAGTAAAGAGTAACTATATCATAACATAGAGGAAAAATAATGACCAGCAAAAAAAGTAAGGCTGCCGTAGCAGCGGAAATCCGCCAC
>CAKQHU010000197.1 GCA_934234275.1 uncultured Phascolarctobacterium sp. | reverse complement strand
CTACTACTAAGGCTTACAGCACTCAGCTGATTGCTGCTTACTGCCTGGCAATTCAGTTTGCTATTGTTCGCGGCACTATTGACGAAGCTAAATATCTGGAGCTGATTCAGGAAATGGCACAGCTGCCGGATAAAATCCAAAAGATTATTGAAGATAAGGAACGCATCCAATGGTTTGCCGCTAAGCAGGTTAACGCTAAGGATATCTTCTTCATCGGCCGTGGTCTGGATTACGCTGTCAGCCTGGAGGGAAGCCTGAAGATGAAGGAAATTTCCTACATTCACAGTGAGGCTTATGCTGCCGGCGAATTGAAGCACGGTACTATCAGCCTGATTGAGGATGGTACTTTGGTTATCGGCGTGCTGACTCAAAGCGAGCTTTACGAAAAGACTGTCAGCAACATGGTAGAGTGCCGCAGCCGTGGCGCTTATCTGATGGGCCTGACTACATATGGTAACTATAACATTGAGGATACCGCTGATTTCACAGTGTATATTCCTAAGACCGACGAGCATTTCATGACCAGCCTGGCAGTTATTCCGCTGCAGCTTATGGGTTATTATGTGAGTGTTTCTAAAGGATTAGACGTAGATAAGCCCAGAAATCTGGCTAAGAGCGTTACCGTAGAATAGTAAGAGCGGGTATAACGCACCGTATGCTTCACGAACCTTCCTCCACGTACTAGACGTCAGGTTCGCATTGCCTCCGGTACATTCTCCCCACTCTTGAGAAACAGAAGAATATAACGCCTAAAATCGCAAACTCTGCAATAAAAAAACCACAGCTTACATTTTATGTAGGCTGTGGTAATTTTTTTGTTGTTAATAATGAGCGGCGTTTTTATCAATCAGTGTAAAGCCTGCCTTGGTAAGCTTTGTACGGATTTCGTTGATTTGTTCCGCATCACGGGTTTCCAGTTCTAAGCGCAGGAAGCAACCTGTGATATCCATATCGGCATCACTGCGGTTGTGCTGTACGCCTACAACGTTAGCGCCACAGCTGCTTACGATTTCGCTCACTTCACGCAGCTGGCCGGGACGATCCTGCAAAGCGATAACGAGGTCTGCCCTTCTGCCGCTGGTAACCTGACCGCGGGTGATAACGCGCGAAAGAATATTAACGTCGATGTTACCGCCGGATACAACGCAAACGGTTTTCTTGCCCTTAATCGGCAGCTTGTCGAACAGCGCTGCTGCTACCGGAGTTGCGCCTGCACCTTCGGCAATTAGTTTTTGCTTTTCAATTAGGGTTAAAATTGCGGTTGCAATTTCGTCCTCGCTGACGGTAACGATATCGTCAACATATTTGCTGATGAGCTCGTAGGTGTTTTCACCAGGAGTTTTTACGGCAATGCCGTCGGCAAAGGTGCTGACGTGATCTAATGTTTCGTATTTATGGTCATGGAAGGCTTTGAACATGCTGGCTGCGCCTGCTGCCTGCACGCCGTAAACCTTAACCTCCGGACGCAGGCTTTTGATAGCGAAAGCTACGCCGCTGATAAGTCCGCCACCGCCGATCGGCACGATTACTGCTTCAACATCCGGCAACTGGTCCAAAATTTCCAGACCGATGCTGCCCTGGCCGGCAATAACAAGCTCGTCATCATATGGATGGATAAATGTCATGCCTGTTTCTTCCTGCAGCTGTACGGCGCGGTCATGTGCTTCGTCGTAGGCACCGGGAACAAGCTCTACCTGCGCGCCCAGGCGCTTGGTGTTTTCTACCTTCATAATCGGTGCGCCGTCCGGCATGCAGATGACGCTTTTGATGCCCATGCTGGTTGCAGCAAGTGCTACGCCCTGCGCGTGGTTGCCGGCGCTGCAGGCGATTACGCCTTTGCTTGCTTCCTCAGGTGTGAGCTGGCTGATTTTGTAATAGGCACCGCGTACTTTGAAGCTGCCTGTTACCTGCAGATTTTCTGTTTTCAGATACAAGTTGTTGCCTTCGCTTAAATGCGGAGCAGCTATTAAATCTGTTTTACGTGCTACGCTTTTAAGGATGAAGGCTGCATGATAAATTTTGTCTAATGAGAGCATTTGGTTACCTTCTTTTCTTTCCCTTAATTATTATAGTATAAAATACTATATCAAGTATAAATTGATTGGCGCATTGCGTCAAGTGATTGTGTACATTTCCTGCTATGATAGTGTATAATAATATAATGAATAATTTTCAAAGGAGTGCATACAATGCAGTGGATAGAAGTTAATGTAGCGGTAACGCATGAAGCAGTTGAGGCCGTAGCGTATATGCTGACGAGCATCGGTTCTAAAGGAGTTGCGATTGAGGATCCGCAGCTGATTAATGATTTGAGAAACAGCGGTACCTGGGAGCTGTGCGATATCCCGGAGCAGGAGAATACCGAGGTTGTTACCGTCAGCGCTTATTATGC
>CAKQHU010000196.1 GCA_934234275.1 uncultured Phascolarctobacterium sp. | reverse complement strand
AAGCAACTAAATAAAAAGTATATTTGAAGCTGAAAAGCCATCTCCGTTGTTCTTGAGGAATACGGAGATGGCTTTTTTGATTATAAGGGTAAGTGTTTGCTGTAAGCAAAAATCCCGTTCACAGACGTGCGCCGTGTAACGGGATTTTTTTGCACTATGAATGAAGCGTGACCTGATTAAAAATCTTTGCACATCATCTTAATCAGAGGACATTGTCAGGCTTCTGTTTTTGATAATTAAACGATTTGCTCGCCGTGGTAGCGTTCGCCGTCATTGTCAGGCAGCAGGCCGTAGCGTTCGGTCCACAGGGTTTTATATTTCAGTGCCTGAGCATGGATAGCGGCGATGCCTTTTTCGTCCAAAGTTTTGATAACCTTGGCAGGAATGCCTGCAACCAGAGAGTACGGCGGTACGATGGTTCCCTTGGTTACAACGGCGCCGGCAGCAACAATGGAGCCGTGGCCGATTACAGCGCCGTCAAGCACGGTGGAATGCATACCGATGAGGCAGTGGTCCTCAACAGTGCAGGCATGTAGCAGAGCGCAGTGGCCTACGGTTACATAATCACCGACGATGCAGGCGTAGTTATCAGCAACGTGCAGCACGCTGTTGTCCTGAATATTGCTGTAGCGGCCAACCTCAATGCGGTTAACGTCACCGCGGATAGTAACGCCGGGCCAAACGCTGGCGTACTCTTTAAGCTCAACCTTGCCAATCAGGGTGGCAGTATTAAAGGCATAGGCCTTTTCGTCAATTTTGGGGGCTTGTGCTTCAAATTTAAAAATCATTTTATCACCGCTTTCTGTAAATTGGCTGCCTTCACGACAGTCTTGAAGGAGAAGCAATTTGTTCTTACACTATTATTATTATATGAGCAGATAATAAAGTCAAGGCGTTCACATTTATTTTGCAGATGTGAAGGATTATAACATAAGATTTTTGGAGAGGACGCATAGGCGTTCTTTTTTGTGCCTGCAGGTGCAAAAACGTGCTATGCTTGTCACGGATTTCTGTTGTCAAATAGTCTAAACTATATACAGGTTCTGGTGAAGAACTTGAACTAATAGGATATTATGAGCCTATGAAGTTAAGCTAAAAAATACTCTTGGTGGCATAATATAATAAAGGGGGTTTTTAGATGGTAGATAATATGGCGGAGCTTGTGTATCGCAAAATGGGTGCGAAAATCAGGTATTATCGCCAGTTAAAAGGTATTAACCAAACAGATTTTGCTATTATGGTGTCTATTTCTTCCCAGTATCTGAGCAAAATAGAAAACGGCAAGCGTATACCAAGCCTGCCTGTGCTTTTGAGCATTGCAGAGGCCTTGGAGGTGGAGGTAGCGGAGCTGTTGGACGGTAAAAATGTGTAAAACCTTTATTGGTAGTAATTTGTATGGTGAGTAATTTTTTGTATACATTGACAGAGACATTATAATTTCAGATACCTGCGCATACGATACCGCTATTAAATCAGAATATGATTTGAAAACAGTCGGACAAACTTTGAAGAAAAAGATATTTAACAAGATAGATATCACTAAAGATTTCAAGGCTTGAATCCGAATCGGAGTGTGTTTTGACCTATCCGTACAATTAGGTTTTGTTGGCTGGAGCGTTTTGCTTCAGCCATTTTTTTGTTGAGGTTGGAAAAAAAGCTTTTGCTTTATGTTTTTGCACCACTTGCACCGGTTGCACCACTTTTTTCAGCCTTTTTGCTAAAAAATAAGGGGCTCGAAGATTTTAATATAATATAAATAAAAGAGCCTTAAAATAGCTGTAAATACCATAAATAAAGGTTTTGAACCCTTACGAAGACTTTACTTACAGGGATATATATTAGGGATAGTGGGGCAGTTTTTCTTTTTGCACCACATGAAGTGGTTCAAGTGGTGCAAGTGGTGCAGAGTAATGGAAGTACAATTTTCTGAAAAACTTCCTTGACATTCCTAATATTTCATCGTACAATATATAAAGCGTTTAAAACGCTATCTACAATTTGTTCATATAGGAATTATAATTTGTCATTATAAGAATTTAAGAGTGTACGCTATTAGTGTACCCAAAATTCTCTATAATGGCTTTTTTTATTGCCTTTTCTAGCCTATTTAAGTGTTTTAAAGAAAGGATGATTCTTATATGGCAAATTATTGTTACACAAATTTATACGTTTATGGTCCTCAAGAGGAGCTGGCAAACCTCTTTAAAAAGCTCAAGCGCTGGACGCGCAAGGATGAGCGCAAACCGAAAACTGCCTTTGGCTGCGGCTGGCTCGGCTTCATCGCTGAGGGTGCCGGCATCCAGGCCTTTGAACTCCGCGCCGGCGTTGAAAAAATCCAGTTCGACGGCAAAGGACAGCTCTTTATCAAGTATATATCTGCAGACGGCCCGCAGCCCGC
>CAKQHU010000195.1 GCA_934234275.1 uncultured Phascolarctobacterium sp. | reverse complement strand
GCCATGATTGCACTTTCGGCTTCATGCCCCGGGTCGGAAGGCTGGCCTTCCTTATTCAGCTTGCGTATATTCGGCAAACCCTTGCCTAAATCGTGCAGTACCAGTGCCCAGCGGATAGCTAAATCGCACGGGCTGCTGTCAATCGCCAGCAGTGTGTGCTCCCAGGTGTCGTATAAATGAAAGCGTGGATTTTGGTGCAGACCTAAAAGGTGCAGTGCTTCCGGCAGAATGGGAATGACAGTATCGCTGCCGTTTTCGCGGGCATGACAGCTTGTACCTAAAAGACCTGTGGCCATCATCAGCATCAGGCCCTTGCCTGCATATTCAGATGTAATGAGCTTTTCCAGCTCCTTGCGCACACGCTCTAACGAAAGTCCGGCGCAGCGCTCAACCGGAAAGCTGTAGCCATGCGGCAGGTAATAGGGCGTATTTAGCGCACCGCAGGCAGGCAGTGCTTCGCAGCCTGCCTGCTCGTACGTAAAGCCAAGCTGCGCTACAAAGCGGCAGGCACGCAGCATACGCAGCGCGTCCTCATGGAAGCGTTGCTTAGCGTCACCCACGGTACGTAAAATTTTCTGCTGCAAATCCTGCTGACCGCCAAAGTAGTCATACAATGTGCCGTCAAGGGACAGCGCCATAGCGTTGACAGTAAAATCGCGGCGGCTCAAATCCTCGCGCAGACTGCTGCAAAACCAGGTTGCGGCAGGGCGATGCATATCGTTATCGTTATAGCGTTCGCCACGGAAGGTTGTTACTTCGGTAGCAACGCCGTTGATAACGATGACTACGCAGCCGAAATTGTGACCTAATTGGTCAACAGTTTTCCAATCTTGTTGTTTGCAAATTGCCAAAACCTGCTCCGGCAGAGCATTGGTAGTGATATCGTAATCATCAGGTGTCTTGCCCAAAAGCAGATCACGCACGGCACCGCCGACAAGATATGCTTCATAGCCGGCAGCGTTCAAAGCAGACAGTATTTTTTTTGTATAACTGGGAAAAAATAAATCGGGCATTTTATAAATCTCCTGCCGGCTTAGTATTCTATACCGTCATCCTTGAGCCGGTATTCTACATTAATACCGAAATACTCCCAAAGAATTTCTTTAAGCTCGGCACCTGTGTTAATTTTATAGCGGTACTTTACGCGACCGCCGAGGTAAAATTTTAAATAGTTGCCACGGATGGTAATATTGCAGTCCTCGCGGAAAATAGACAGCTTCTTGCTTTTGATAAACGGTGAGTCGGGATGGGCGTCGCACCAGAAGCTGGCGGTAATAAAATCCTTGTCAATCTGCGGTTCTTCGGTAAAGCCAAAGAGGCGCTTCCAGATTTTACCACGCTCCTTCTGCCAAAGCAGCCAACCCCAAAATTCACTGCGGGTAAATTTGTATTGGCTGATGCCGTCGCTTTGAATCAGGCCTTCAACAATTTCCAGTGGTACACGCGGACTTTCGCTGTTCACGCCGACGTCGGTCAGATAACGCTTTTCACCTAAAGCTACACACATTACGCGGTGGCGGCGCAGCTGATAGGTTTCCATTTTATCGATAAAGCGGGCGGAATAGCTGGTTACATCGAAGCCCAGGGACTCCAAAAGCCAGTTGTAAAGTCCGTTCAGCTCAAAGCAAATGCCACCGCGGTTGTGCATGATAACCTTATTGAACATATCCTGGCGTTTAAGCGAGGTGATTTTGCCGTTAAGACAGTCAAAATTTTCGTAGGGGATATATTTGAGGTGCGCGTCCTGCAATTTAGCCAGGGTTGCTAAATTAACAGCCGGCTCAAAGTCGTTGAGCTGCAGCTTGCGCAGGTATTGTTGTATTTGCAGCTTCTTCATCGGCCGACCATTGATATCTGCATAATTTGGCAAAGCAATCATCTCCATAATGTGATTTTCATAGCATTGGTATAGGCATGAAAATTGTCTAATCTTCTCTCAATTATTTATTGTATCATTTATTTTGCAGGAAATAAACTATTTTACTTTAAAGAGTTGGAATAGCATAGCCTATATCTGCACAGCGGTGATAATAAAAAGACTATTCCCATGTGGAATAATTTTAATGCCAAACAAGAATAAATCAAACAAAACTACTGTTTTACAAAGTAATTCCTGAGTGTTATTATATAAATGGCAATTCTGTTATATTTAATATTCTCTTTGTTACACTCTCAAATACACTCTCAAATAAATTTTTTGGAGGTTTCCGATGGCTTTGTTATCCTTAGGTTTTTTACTGCTGGCGATAATGCTTGGTTTTATCCGTAAAATGAATACGGGTCTTTTGTGCATAGCTTTTGCCTTGCTTTTAGGACGTATGGCAGGTATCAGTGATGCGGAAATTATTAAAGGCTTCAATGCTTCTTTGTTTCTGATGCTTTTGGGTGTAACCTATTTGTTCAG
>CAKQHU010000194.1 GCA_934234275.1 uncultured Phascolarctobacterium sp. | reverse complement strand
AACCGTAGTAATTCCGTTGTACGCAACGTACTGCGTTCTGCTTACAGTGTCATCGGTACTCCATATGTATTTGGCGGAACTACTCCTTATGGTTTCGACTGCTCCGGCTTTACCCAATATGCATTCGCAAGAGCAGGTGTATATCTGCCGCGTATGGCTGATAGCCAGTTCTACTCCGGCCGTCAGATTTCCATGAGCCAGCTTCGCCCCGGCGATCTGATTTTCTTCACAACATATGAAGCGGGTGCTTCTCATGTTGGTATTTATGTTGGCGACGGCAACTTCATTCATGCAGGCACCAGCACCGGCGTAACTGTTTCTTCCGCATTCACCGGCTATTGGGGCGCACGTTATTACGGCGCTTGCCGTGTTCTCTAAGAGTTTCAAGCAGATAGGCTTCGGCTTATCTGCTTTTTCTTATGCAAAGTATTGGAAATTTTATTTATTTATGATATAATAAAACAGGTTATTGGTGTGGGTGATTCATTCTTAATTGACAAGATGGTTAACTCCTGACGGTCCCGCCGCTGTGAAGGCCTTGTGTCTAAGTCAGCAGTCAGCCCATGCTTTATTCTGAATCCACGGGTGATGGAGGCAGTTGGGTTTACTAATTGCAAGGAATAATTAGCGTTAGTTAATTCTGTCTTTATGGCTTTTGTCGGATTCGGCAGAAGTCTTTTTTTATTATTGAGAATCCCTACCATATGGGAAATTTAATTGTGAAGGAGCTGCGCTTTGGAAGAATATCAGTTTTCGCAAGGAAAGGTTTTGCGTTGTGGTTATACTACCGGCAGCTGTGCAACGGCTGCGTCCAAGGCAGCAGCTACGATGCTGCTCACAGGCGAGCGTGTTGAGACTGTGCGTATCGACACTCCCAAGGGAATAGTGCTCGACCTGGAGCCTCTAGATGTTGAGATGACTCCGGATTACGTCAGCTGTGCTATCCGCAAGGATTCCGGCGATGATCCTGATGATACTAACGGTGTGCTTGTTTATGCCAGAGCCGAAAAAACTGCAGGCAGTGGCATTGAGCTGGAAGGCGGCGTGGGCGTCGGTAGGGTGACTAAGCCCGGCCTGGCGTGTGCTGTCGGTGGACCGGCGATTAATCCTACACCGCGCCGAATGATTACGCAAGAGGTTGGCAAGGCTATGGAGGCTGCAGGCTATAACGGCGGCATGAAGCTGACGATTTCTATTCCTGCTGGCGTAGAAATTGCCAAGAAAACCTTTAACCCCCGTCTCGGTATTATCGGCGGCCTGTCTGTTTTGGGAACCAGCGGTATTGTTGAGCCGATGAGTGAAAAGGCACTGATTGAAACGATGTATGTGGAAATCAGAGCGCAGAAGGCACGCGGCAATAAAAATCTGCTGGTGTTCTTCGGTAACTACGGCGAGGATTTTACCCGCGATGAAATGAAGCTTGACCTTGAAGGTCATGTTACCTGCAGTAACTTTGTGGGTGAGCTTTTGGATTATGCTGTTTACTGCGGCTTTGAAACCTTGCTGCTTATCGGCCATTCCGGTAAGCTGGTGAAGGTGGCGCAGGGCGTAATGAATACACATTCCAAGTACGCGGACTGCCGCACGGAGCTGTTTGCTCTGGAGGCGATGTTCCACGGAGCTTCGGTGGAGGTAGGACGTGAGATTTACGGCTGCCTTACTACCGATGAGGTGACCAAGGTTCTGAAACGGGAGCAAATCTTTGATCCTGTGATGGACAAGGTTACGGAAAAAATTGATTTTTACATGCAGCATAGAGTGCATGGCAAAATAAAAACGGCTGCTTTGATGTTTTCCAATGTCTATGGCATTTTGGGCAAGACCAAGTACGCAGACGAATTAATCCAGCTACATAAGCAAAAAGGAGTATGAGAGAATGAGAGGCAAACTTTATAGTGTTGGTATCGGTCCCGGAGATCCGGAATTAATGACCCTGAAGGCTGTACGCCTGTTGAAGGAATGCGATGTTGTTGCATTGCCTAAGGGAGATACCGACGTAATGACGGCTAAGGAAATCGTTAATCACGTAGTAGATCTTGATGCAAAACCCCAGCTGATTGTTTATATGCCTATGACTAAGGACATGGCTGCAATGGACAAGGCACACCGCGAGGGTGCCGATGCTATTGAAAAGCTGCTTGATGAAGGCAAAAACGTTGTATTCATCACTCTTGGCTGTCCTACCGTATATGCAACCTGCATTTACGTTCATAAGCTGGTGCTGAAGGATGGCTATGATGCAGAGCTGGTTGCAGGCGTAACTTCTATCTGCGCTGTTGCAGCTAAGCTGAATACTTCCCTGTGCGAAAGAGCGGAACCGCTGATTGTTCTGCCCGGCAGCTATAAACAGTCCGCAGCATTCCTTGATGGCCCCGGCAACAAGGTGCTGATGAAATCCGCAAGCGAAATCGGCCGTGTAGTTGACGAGCT
>CAKQHU010000193.1 GCA_934234275.1 uncultured Phascolarctobacterium sp. | reverse complement strand
ATCTTTACATTGTCAGCTTTTTTCTCCAGGTTAGCAACGCGAACGCCCAGGTTATCCAGTTCGTCAGCGAATTCAGCAGCCAGTTTGTCAACGTTAGCGCCTTTAGCCATTGCTTTAGCAACGATTTGAGCCATTTCATAACGGGTCATCAGTTTGTCGCCACCGAAGGTGGAGTCGCCGTAGCCTTCGATTACGCCAGCAGCAGCCAGTTTGTTGATGCTGTCATAAGCCCAGTGGCCAGCAGGAACGTCAGAGAACGGATTTGCAGCGTAAGCGGATGCGGTTACACCAAGAGCCATTGCCATTGCGAGTACTAAGGATTTTTTCATTGTAATTTCCTCCTCTTATCTTAAGAGATTTTTATTTATTACAAAATCCTTCGCAAGTCCCCGCCTGCAAGTCCGGTAAGAGTTGCCTTGTTTCCTCTACCATGCACGAGCTTCGCCTGTTTCAAGGATTTCATAATCAAGGGGTGAAATTATAGATTGGAGTATTTCATTTTTTGACTTACTCTAATCTAAATCATACTTATATTATAATTGCGGGTGACTGCCTAGTCAAGAGGTTTTTTCAGAAAATTTTTAATAGAATAATATTTATTCCTATTAAGAATAATAGCAAAAGCCGCAAACCCGCTCCCTGCATAAAAAAGCAGCAGTGCCATGCGTTCGGCACTGCTGCTTTCAGAGGGTTGATGTTGTGAAAGGATGTATAAAAGAAAAGGGGTATTATGTATCAGTCAGTGGGATTGCTAACTGATGAGCTTATTATAAGATGAACTGACTGATTAGTCAATGGATATTCTGTGAACTTTGCATCGTTTTGATGAACTCTAAAAAATCATCTTATTGCTGCCATCAATGCGTAAAAAAGCGGCGGCACGATAAGCGCCGGCAGCATGTTCAACGTTTTGCAATCGCGCAGCTGCAAAATTCCCAGGCCGCTGCTCATCAGAAAAATGCCGCCCAAAACAGAAATTTCTCCCATCAGCGCCGGCGTCATATAGGGCGCAATCACGCCGGCGAAAAGATAAATGCTTCCCTGCCACAACAGCAGCACCAAGGCTGCCGCGGCAATGCCAATGCCATAGGCCGAGCCAAGAATAATCGACGAAACAAAATCAAGCGTCGCGTTGGTAAACAGATAAGTATTGTTGCCGTTAAGCCTGCTTTCAATCGGTCCCAAAATAGAAAGTGTGCCGATGCAGAACAGCAAAATAGCGGTTGAAAGTCCTTCCGCCAGCTTGCTGCCACCCTTGGCGCTTGCCAAAAGCCTGTGAAAGCGTCCGTCTATATCCAGCCATGTTCCCATAACAGTACCGATGGCGATGCTGGCGATAAATAATACCGGATAGGTTGTTTTCGGCATGTTGCTGACAAAGGCGTTCGCTCCCAGGCCTACAGTAGCCAAGCCAAGACCGTCAAAAAGCGCTGTTTTGTAGCGTTCATTAACACCTTTGGTGAGAAAGCTGCCGATTACAGAGCCGGTTAAAATTGCACTTACATTAACGATTGTTCCTAACATTTTTTAATTCCCCTCAAGTTTACAAATACTTCCTGCGCAGGCTACAAAGATTTTACACTTACCCTGCTCAGGCATCTTTACAGATACCTTTTTATTTTATACTATTATAGTACAAAATACAATTCCTACAAAGGGGGTAAACACGAATGAAAAAAACACTTCTCAGCTTATTTTTGGCAATGGCAGTAGCAGCGGGTGCCTCGGCTGCACAGCAAACCGAAGTTGACAAGGGCGACCGCTATGACTATAAATATCCTGTTTTCACGCAGGAAAATCCGCAGGCAGCAGAGCACATGAATCGCGATATCCAAAAAATGGTCAACAAATCGCGCAAGGATTTGCGCCAACCGGATATGCGTGCTGTAGGCAGCAATTATGAGGTTATTTACGAAAATGACCAGTTTGTCTGCCTCACCTTCAACACCTGGTACTATTACGATAAGGCTGCGCACGGCATGTACTATACGCACGGCATTGTTTACGACAAGGCTACCGGCAAGCGCGTTCCTTACACCCGCTTCATTGAAAAGCTGAACGCCGAGCAGCTGAAGCAGGATATCAAAGCTAAAAAGCTGCCTGTTTACGATGCAGATTTGAAAACTGTCAGCGAAGCGCCGTTTATTGATAACATCGATAAATTTAAAGTCAGCAAGGATTATATCATCACCGAGGACGGTCATCTTTATCTGATGTACCAGCCCTACGAGCTTGACTGCTACGCCGCCGGCGTTACCTATGTAAAAGTAAAATAACAGCAACAAAATTAAAGCACTGCTCCGCATCTCCGGTAAGGAAATGTGAGCAGTGCTTTTTTACAGCATATTTACTTCTTATCCAGTACGCAGATTTCAATTCCCGATGCAGCCATCATATCCTCCGCCAGCTTATCCGGATAAGGATTAGCATAAACAATGCG
>CAKQHU010000192.1 GCA_934234275.1 uncultured Phascolarctobacterium sp. | reverse complement strand
CTTAGATGTTTTGTATAAGACCATTGATAATGTTGAAGCAGAAGAAAAGAAAACACAGGAACTTATGGAAAAATTAAATAATCAGCAGAATAAGGCAACTACCGAGGAATAATCGGTAGTTGTTTTTATTTTATAAAAAATTGCACCTATGCGGTAAATAGGAGAAATCACAAGTGGAGCAACCCACGTAATAAAAGCGTAGTGAATCGGAGGTAATTTATGACAAGAGAACAGGCAAAACAGAATCTTATTGCTATCGGAGTGGCAGAACCTACAGAAGAACAGGTAAGCAATTATCTGAATCAGGTCAACGGGGAAACCAAAAAGGAGAAAGATAAGGCAGACCAATATAAGGCAAAGGCTGATAATGCGGATGAGTTGCAGAAAAAGCTTGATGAATTGGAAGCTGGAAATCTTTCAGAGGTTGAGCAGGCAAATAAGAACCTTGAAAAAGCCAATGCGAGAATTGCAGAACTTGAAAAGGCACAGGCAATCGCAACGCAGCGTAGCAATGCTGCTATCAAATTCAGCGTAACTGCTGAACAGGCGGCACAGATTATCAAGGATGACGGCACTATGGATTACGATGCTCTTGGCAAAATTATTTCTGACAAAGAAACTGCGGCGGCACAGGCAAAGGAACAGGAGATCGCAAACAATTCTACTAATCCAGGCGGCGGTACTGCTGGTGGTAATAAGGACAACACAAAGACAGCGGATGTTGAAAATGCTGAAAAGATTACTTTTGGAAGCAATTCAACTACCGCAGAAGAAAAAAATCATTATGTAATTTAGGAGGTAAAAATCATGGGTAAGCCTATTGAAAGAGATTTTACTCAAAGACTTGGTATTTTAAAGCATTTCCCTTATTTGGGAGCCGCTTGTATTGTTCCGCAGACAATGGCAACAAGCGCAGATGCAAACGGAAGAAAGATTGTAAAAGCTGGAACGCCGTTTCCATCCAACGATGAAAATTGTGTCGGATATCTGTTTGATGATGTTGACGTAACAATGGGTGATGCACCGGGAACTTACGTTTACGAGGGCGATATCGACAATGCGAAACTTACAAAGAATGGAGTAACTGTTGAGGCAACTGCAAAAGCAAAAACCCCAAGAGTTACTTTTTTTGATTAAGGAAAGAGGTGCAAATTATGGCATTACCATTAGCAGAAGCATTTACAGCAAGAAGTCTTGGTGTAATGTGGAATAACTATGAAAAAACTTTAGGTTCTCAACCTTATCTCGGCAGACAGAAGTTTGGTACAAGAAAGCAAGAGAGCCTTGACCTTAGATTTATCAAGGGTAAGAGCGGTCTTCCTGTTTCATTGAAAGCATCTAACTTTGATGCACAGGCAGAGTTAAGAGATGTTGGCGGTTTCTCTGATATCCAAAACGAGATGCCTTTTTATCGTGAGTCCTACATGGTGACAGAGCGAGAGGAACAGGAGTACGACAATTACAGAAACGCAGAGAACGCTTCTCTTGCAAATGATGTACTTCGTGAGATTAGCAAAAAGCCTATGATGCTGATCGAAGGTGCGAGAGTAGTACCAGAGAGACAGATTTGGAGTTTGCTTGCACCGGCTGACGGTGTACCAAAGATTGATGTACATATTGGGAAAAGCAAATATACCGTAGATTATACTTCCGACAATGGAGCTGCACACAAGAAAGACCACTTTGTTGAAATTACAGGAGACTCTGATAAGTGGAATGTTCCAGCAACTGCAATGCCACTTGATGACCTTATCGAGACAAGACGCAACTTTGCAAAGAAAACTGGATATTCTCTGACAAGATTTACCATGAATACAGAGACATGGGAAATGGTATTAAAGGCAGAGGACACAAAGAAACAGGTACTTGGTATTACTGCATATACAGGCGGCATTCGTTTACAGCAGTCACAGGTAACTGAATATCTGCGTGGCTACGGAATCGAGATCGAGGTATACGATAAGTTGTATGTTGACCCTGCTGACGGTCAGACAAAATATTTTATTCCAACAGGAATCGTATCTTGTCAGTGCGCAGGGGTTTACCTTGGCGACTACGTATTTGGAAAGACACCAGAAGAAAGAAGCGGAAGCTTAACTGACGGAACACTTTCTATCGTAGAGACTGGAATTGCGGTTTACACATATGCAACAAACCATCCAATCAATACTCACTGTGTAGTATCAATGATTGGACTTCCAACATTCGAGGGAATGGACAGCGTTGTTGTTATGAAAGTTGCGTAGGAGGTGATCCAACGTGTTAGCAACACACACTATTAAATTTGGTGGAAAATGGTACAAGGCAGGAGATAACGTGCCAGAGATTAATTCTCTGGCATCTCCCGTTGGATATACAAAGACAGACATTAATCGTATGAGTACCGCAGACTTGCAGAAGTTAGCAGGAGAAAAAGGAATTGAAAATGCCGATTCCTTTAGC
>CAKQHU010000191.1 GCA_934234275.1 uncultured Phascolarctobacterium sp. | reverse complement strand
CTGCTGTTTGCGATTACGATACACGAATATGCCCATGCGCAATGTGCGGACAGCATGGGTGACCCGACTGCGCGTTACATGGGACGCATGACCTTCAACCCGATGGCACATCTGGACCCGTTGGGTGCGATTCTGCTGGTGGTAGCAGGCTTCGGTTGGGCTAAGCCAGTAGAAATTAACCCCAGCAATTTCCGCAACCGCCGCGAAGGTATTCTGAAGGTTTCCTTTGCCGGTCCCGCAGCCAATCTGTTTTTGTGCTTTCTCGCAGCATTTTTCATGACGTTTTTAAATCGCTTCGGTCTTTTGAGTGATGGTGTTTACCGCTTTTTGCTGTGGATGCAGTTATATAATGTATGGTTTGCTTTCTTCAACCTGATTCCGGTTCCGCCGCTGGACGGCTCCAAGATTCTTTCGGAGCTTCTGCCGCCGTCTATGGCCTGGAAGTTCGATAATCTTGTTGGACGCTACGGCTTTTATATTCTGATTGCCTTGGTGTTCACCGGTATTACAGGTGCGATTATCAGACCGCTTGCCGCTGGCTACATGATGTTGGTAAACGGTATCTTGGGTTTAGTGTTCTAAGCCATGGCTGATTTATCGTTGAAGCTGACTGCGTTCGAGGGCCCGTTGGATTTGCTCCTGCACCTTATCGAGCGTGATAAAGTAGATATTTATGATATTCCCATCGCTGCGGTTACGGAGCAGTATATAAGCTACCTGCGCAGCATGAGTGAATTTGATATGGAGGTCGCCAGTGATTTTCTGGTGATGGCCGCAACGTTGCTGCAGATTAAATCGCGCATGCTGCTGCCCAAGCAGTCCGTTGAGGGCGAGGAGGAGGAAGCAGACCCGCGCCAGCAGCTGGTGGAGATGCTGGTGGAATACCGCCGCATTAAGCGTGCCGCCGCTGCTTTGGCGGATATGAAGCAGAGCGCCGACCTGTACTGGCAGCGTGAGCCGATGTTCGGCAATCTGGTGGAGCGTACTGTTGCTCCCTGCACGGTGCAGCAGTTATTGAAGGCTTTGGCAGGTATGACAACTTCGCCTGATGGTAAGCCGGCAGCCTTTATTGAGCCGCAGGCCTATAGCGTGCAGGATAAAATGGCAGATATTCTGCAAAGACTGCAGCGCAGGCCGCAGGGCTTTATGCTGAATGAGATTTTTACCGCCGGCAGTCCTGCCGAGAAGGTGGCCTGCTTTTTGGGTGTACTGGAGCTGCTGAAGCTGGGGTTGATTACTATCAGTCAGGCACAGCGCTTTGCACCGATTTATATCTTCGGCAAGCAGGGACAGGAGGAAGCAAACGATGTATCTTGATAAAATGACAGGAGCACTGGAAGCGGTGCTGTTTGCTGCAGGTGAGCCTGTTTCTGTGGCGGAGCTTGCGGACCTTCTGCAGCTGGAAAAGCCGCAGGTGTGGGAGCTTGTTTCGGAGCTGAAGCAGTCCTACGAGGCGGAAAGCAGGGGATTGATGCTGCGTGAAACAGCAGGTTGCTTTCAGCTGGTAACCAAGCCGGTTTACTACAGCATATTGCTGGGCTTGGGACGCAAAAAGGAAGTAAAGCTGACGAATGCATCTTTGGAGACATTGGCGATTGTTGCTTTTAAGCAGCCGGTGACGCGCGCAGAGATGGAAGCCATCCGCGGCGTGAAGGTTGACGGCGTACTTAATACACTGCTGGACCTTGGCCTAGTGGTGGAGGCAGGACGCAAGAAGGCCTTGGGCAACCCTATTTTATATGCTACGACAGAAAAATTCCTGATGGTGTTCGGCCTGAACTCATTGGAGGAGCTGCCTCCGCTGGAAACGAAGCCTGAGGATGAGGCAGAGGCTGCGCAGCAGGTGCTGCAGCTTGATAATACATTAGAAGCAAAGGAAAACTGAGATAGATGGAAGAACGTTTACAAAAAATCCTGGCGGCAGCAGGCGTTGCCTCCCGCCGCGAAGCAGAAAAAATTATTACGGCAGGTCGCGTCCGCGTGAACGGTAAGGTTGTTACCGAGCTGGGCTGCAAGTTTGATGCCGACAAGGTACGCATCAGCGTTGACGGCAAGCCTATTGCCCAGGAAGCCAAGGCTTATTACATGTTCTATAAGCCGAGGGGAGTAGTCACCACGATGTCCGACCCGCAGAACCGCCGCAGTATTGCCGATTTCGTGCAGAACCTGCCGGAAAGAGTTTTCCCGGTAGGCCGTTTGGACTTCAATACCGAAGGACTGCTGCTGCTGACGAATGACGGTGCGCTGGCACAGGCGCTGATGCATCCGAGCCATGAGGTAAACAAAACCTACCTCGTTAAGGTTCCGGGCATTGTGCCGCAGGAAAAGCTGGACCAGCTGCGCTTGGGCGTAAAGCTGGAGGACGGCCCGACCGCTCCGGCAATTGTCAACCTGCGTGATTATGATCATGAGCGTGGCTTTACGCTTTTTGATATCACCATCCATGAGGGACGTAACCGCCAGATTCGCCGCATGTGCGACGC
>CAKQHU010000190.1 GCA_934234275.1 uncultured Phascolarctobacterium sp. | reverse complement strand
TTCTTTTCGAACAGCTCATAGAACTGGTTAACCTCTTTGTCCTCACGCTTCCAGTTATAAATCTGCAGACGCTCCTTAGTGGAGTCCATGATAACCTGTACGGTTTCTTCATCCAAAGACTGCATAGCCAGCTGCATAATTTTCTTTTTGTTATGGAAATGCAGCTGATGTGCAGCATCATCCTGTTCATCAATAGTTACACCCATCTCATTGACGCACAGCAAGGCAATATTCCAGGCTACGTCAATGTCAACTTCATAAAGACGGTTATCAAAGCAACCGCCGGCACCATCTATTCTCATAGCTACCTCCTGCCAAATGTTTTTTCTTAATTATAGCACAAGCGCATATTTGCTGTAAAACAAATCGCTCGTACCGCAGCATTATTTGTTCAGCTCCGCCGCCATTTCACGTACAGTCTTATGCAGCAGCGGATGCTCCAGCTCCGGCGCAATATCCAGTAACGGCAAAAGCACAAAATCCCTGTTCTGCATATCGGGATGCGGCAGCGTAAGCTCCGGTGTCTGCATTACGACATTTTCGTAAAGCAGCAAATCCAGATCAATATTGCGCTCGCCCCAATGACGCAGGCGCACACGCCCCATGGCCAGCTCCGTTGCCAAAAGCGTACGCAAAAGCGCCACAGGCTCCAGATTAGTGCGCACCCTGCACACAGCATTCAAAAACTGCGGCTGGTCCGTCACACCGTAAGGCTCCGTAGCAAAATAGCCGGAAACCTGCAGTACCTCCACGCCCTGCTGCATCAGCAGCATCAGCGCACGCTGTAAATTCTTTCTCTTATCGCCCAGGTTACTGCCCAAGGCAACATATGCAATAGCCATTTAAGACTCCTGTTCTTTTGATGTGATGATGATAGACGCAGCAATTATTCTGTCACGGCGAAAGCATAAAAATTTTAGGCAATGAGTGCCTGGAATAACCGAAATTACCGTTAAAAAATTTTTCGCTGCAGCGTGACAGATAATTGCTAAGCAATTCTTCCCTCACCATACTAAATGATACTGTCGCAGCAATTATTCTGTCGCGGCGAAAGCATAAAAATTTTAGGCAACAAGTGCCTGGAACAACAGAAATTGCAATATGTTTGAGCGCTAAGCTGACTTCTCCAGAAAAATGCTTCGCCTAGCGCGAGTTTATTGCAATTTCGTCTTTGTTCCGCACGAAATTGCCGTTAAAAAATTTTTCGCTGCAGCGTGACAGATAATTGCTGAAACAATACTTCCTGTAACACACTAAACGATACTTTCGCAGCAATTATTCTGTCGCAACGTGACAGATAATTGCTAAAACAATTCTTGCTAAGCAAAATTACTCCGCGCTGCCGCGCAAAATAGCCTCCAGCGTGCGAATTGCCCGCACATTCTCCTCAACGTCATGCACGCGCACCATCTGCGCCCCCGCGTAAATTGCCTGCAGACTCGTCGCAATCGTTCCCTCCAAACGCTGCTCCGCCGGCACACCGCCCAGCACAGCACCAAGCGTACTCTTACGCGAAGCCGCCAGCAGCACAGGATAGCCAAAACTCGTCAAAGCATGCAAATCACGCATCAACAGCAAATTCTGCTCCACATTCTTGGCAAAGCCGATACCGGGGTCCAGAATAATCTTATCCGCACTCACACCACGCTCACGCAAAAGCTGCGCTCTCTGCGCCAGATAAACGGCAACCTCCTGCACAACATCCTTGTACTCGCAGTTCTGCTGCATATTCTTCGGCGTACCGCGCATATGCATAAGAATAATCGGCACTTTAGTTGCCACAACCACATCAGCCATGCGCGGGTCAGCCTCCATCGCGCTGATATCGTTGATAATATCAGCACCGGCAGCAATAGCTGCCTCCGCCGTATCCGCACGATAGGTATCAATAGAAATAACAGCATCGGGATAAGCCTTGCGCAAAGCAGCAATCGCAGGAACTACGCGGCGGCGCTCCTCCTCCCCATCAACGCTGTCGCTGCCCGGACGGGTAGACTCACCGCCGATATCCAGCACACCGGCACCGGCAGCAAGCATTCTGCCGGCACGCTCCACCAGCTCCTCCATAGCAGGAACACGGCTGCCTTCATAAAAAGAATCGGGCGTAACGTTCAAAATACCCATCACGCACATCTTCCCGTAGGTCAGCACTCTGCCGTCAGCCAGAGCAGTGCACAGCTTTTGCGGCGTCAGCGCCAGCTCCAGATCAATAGCAGCCTGAGGAATGCCAAAGTACGGCATCTGAGCCAGCTTCTTCAAAAGCACCTTATAATGCTTCAGCGTACCCAAAAGCAGGATATCAACATACTTTGCAGCGCAGGTAACAGCACCGGCCGGTGTTACGGCATCGCCGCCCACCGCCAGCATCTCCTGCTT
The DNA here is from genome assembly GCA_934234275.1 of uncultured Phascolarctobacterium sp. Taxonomy (GTDB): domain Bacteria; phylum Bacillota; class Negativicutes; order Acidaminococcales; family Acidaminococcaceae; genus Phascolarctobacterium_A. Next base: position 108 of record CAKQHU010000190.1, on the reverse strand, counting down.
GATAATATTCGCTGCCGGAGTACGCACACCAAGCAGCTTGAACGGAATAATCTCCGCCTTATGCGCAAAAATAGGCAGACTGTCGGCATGAGCGCCGATACTTGCCAG
>CAKQHU010000189.1 GCA_934234275.1 uncultured Phascolarctobacterium sp. | reverse complement strand
CAGGCGACAGCTCTCCCCAAGGAGAGCCTATTTCATTGCCTTCACCAACGAGAAAAACAAATACCATAAACCTTTCTTGCCGGCTTCTTTCAGTTATGAAAGAAGCCGAATCCCAATACTAATACTAATTTAATACAGCAGCTCCGTCACCGGCACAAAGGTTATCCCCGTCCGCTTAAACTCCGCCGCATACATCTCCCAGCATTTGGCAGTATTCGGTCTGGCATGACAGATAGCAATAACACTGCCGTTCTTTTCCGCCATAGCAAAAGCCTTATATATCTGCTGACGAATCGCCTGCACGTCAGAGCTGTTATCCAAAAAGATATCATTGCGCGCAGTAGAAACACCAAGCTGCTGCGCCATATTGCGTGCTACCGAAGCGGAATTTGTACGGCTGTCCACAAAAAACAGCTTCTGACGCCGCAGCTCCTGCAAAACAACTCGCATAGTATCCTTATCAGCAGTCGCCTTCGAGCCCTGGTGATTATTTACACCCATAACTCCCGGCAGACTGTTAAGCGCACGCCGCGTCAAGGAAAGCTTCTCAGCAGCAGACAAGTCCGTACGGATAGTGGCAGCGCCCTCGCTCATAGCACTGCGGTCAAGAGGCTCCATCGGCAGATGCAGCATCGGCACACGTCCTTTAGCCTTCACCATCTCCAGAACATCGCTGCTGTACTGCTTATACGGCAATATCGCATAGCTGAACGGCAGCCCAGTATTCAGCAGCTTGCGCACAGGCGCCATATCATAACCGCAGTCATCAATAACGATGGCTACTTTTCCTCTGAATTGCCTGACGGTCCCCTGCTGCTCCTCTTCTGCCTTTTGCTCCGGTAAATCCTTGACATCCTTATCCTGCTTAGTCAAATTACTGTTATGGAAGAAAACCACCGTATCCGTCACAAAGCTCTTGCTGCCTGCACCGGCCTTAACCTTAATACCTATTTCTGCCTTATAGGCATCCCATTTTTTATATTTTGCAGGCTTGCCGCTGATATAAACCAGTCCGGCCTGCTCAACCTTGGTCTGCAGCCAGTCGCAGGCACCGGCAAGGCTTGTACCGGATGGTACACCAACTGCCAGCTCACGCTGGTTAATCTGCACCTTAGCACCGGATTCTTCTACCTCAACATCCTTTTTGCCGTGATCGTTTTCAATCAGCTGCCAATTATTTTTCTGCAGTAAAATATTATCCAACAATCGTTGTGCCTCTATAGATTCATCCAGCAGGCTTACCGTCTGCGGCTCGTCACCCTTCTTGTCCAAAACATCCTTCTTGCTGTTGCTGGTGGCATAAAAAAGTCCGCAGCCAATGGCAACAATCGCAATAACCGCTGTTAAAATCAGCACAGCATATTTACTGCCAGAGGATTTTTTCTTGCTTGCTTTTGTCATAGGTGTTCTCCTTTCTAAGCCCGTGGGTGTGTTTTATCGTACACCTCACGCAAACGCTCCACATCAAGATGCGTATATATCTGCGTGGTGGAAATATCTGCATGTCCCAAAAGCTCCTGCACTATGCGCAGGTCGGTGCCGTTATTTAAAAGATGCGTCGCAAAGGAATGGCGCAGCATATGCGGTGTAACGCGCTTGCTGATGCCTGCGCTCTTGCCGTAGGCCACAATGATTTCGTAAAAGCGCTCCCTTGTCATCGGCCCACCCCAGCCTGTTACAAAAAGCTCTGATGCCACATCCGGCTTGCCATGCAGAAGCTGCGGGCGTACCACCGACAAATAATGCTCCAGATAATGCAGCGCAGTACGGCCTAACGGCAGCATACGCTCCTTGGAGCCCTTGCCCATAACAATGACATACTGCATCTTCATATCAACATTCTTCACCGGCACATTTACCAGCTCAGACACACGCATACCGGTAGCATATAACAGCTCCAGCATTGTCTTGTCGCGATAACCGTCCAAAGTTCCCAAATTAGGCTCATCCAAAAGCCTTTCGACCTCCTGAACGCTTAGTACCTTCGGCAAATGCAGTCCTCTGCTCGCCGCCTCCAGCACCTCGGCAGGATTACGGCGGATATAACGCTCTGCCGTCAGAAAACGGTAAAACGCCTTAATCGAAGCCAGCTTGCGTGCCACCGTCGAGGCAGCGCGGCCCTCCTGCTTCAACCGCACAAGATAGGCAATCAGCTGCTGTCGCGAAACCTGCAGCAGCTCTTCATCTGCCTTCAGCTGCAGGCTTTTCATCAGCAGGCGCAAATCACGCATATACGCCAGCTGTGTATTTTTTGCCAGTCCCAGCTCTACCGTCAGATATTCCTGAAACAAGGCCAGATAGTCAAACATAAAAACCTGCCTCCATCCCGCAAATTTGCCGCTTGCAAATTTTGCCGGATGCAATCTCTTTCAGAAAAAGAAAAACAACGCTTGTGCGCCGTTTTTCTTTATAATCATAACTTTATTAAAATTCTTTTTTCTCAGGCTGCATAATAGTAATATTAGTTGCCGGGGAAATAGTGGAAATAGCATGCTTGTA
>CAKQHU010000188.1 GCA_934234275.1 uncultured Phascolarctobacterium sp. | reverse complement strand
CCGGTAGTAGTTTTCAAAACCAACGAGCCGGAAACTGCCACCTTCCTCATCGGTCGTGGCTACAAGCTGCTGGAAACTTTTTAACATCTGAAATATTTTAAAGGCCGCCCGCTGAAGCAGGCGGTCTTTTTGCATGCAAAAAAGCTGCCGCAGCCTTCGCTACAGCAGCTCATACTTATCAGTTTACAGTTCTTCCGCCAGGTCAAGCAGCAATCTTTCCGTCTTTTCCCAGCCCAGGCAGGGGTCGGTAATAGATTTGCCGTAGACACCGTCATGCACGCCCTGAGCACCGTCCTCAATATAGCTTTCAATCATCAGGCCCTTGACGATTCTGTTGATATCAGCATTCAGCTTGCGGGAATGCACAATATCCTTGGCAATACGGATTTGCTCCAGATATTTTTTGCCGGAATTGGCGTGGTTGGTATCCACGATAATTGCCGGGTTCTGCAGCTGACGTTCTGCGTACATATCAATAACGATCTTCAGCACCTCATAATGGTAGTTGGGGAAGCTGTTGCCGATGGGGTCAACATAACCGCGCAAAATAGAATGCGCCAGCGGATTGCCCTTGGTGCGTACCTCCCAGCCACGGAACAGGAATTCCTGCTCATGCTGCGCCGCCGCCACGCTGTTGAGCATAACGGACAAATCGCCGCTGGTAGGATTCTTCATGCCAACGGGAATGCCTACGCCGCTGGCAATCATACGGTGGAGCTGGTCCTCGCTGGAGCGCGCACCTACTGCAGCGTAGCTCAGCAAATCGGACAGATAACGGAAAACCTCGGGATAGAGAATTTCCTCTGCACCGGTCAGACCTGTTTCTTCTACCACGCGCACGTTCATTTTGCGGATGGCGATAATACCGCCCAGCATATCCTCCTCACCCTCGGGAGAAGGCTGATGCAACATACCCTTATAGCCTACGCCGATAGTACGCGGCTTGTTGGTGTACAGACGAGGAACGATAAAAATTTTATCCTGTACCTTTTCCTGCAGCTTGGCCAGACGATAAACGTAGTCCAGCACAGCGTCCTCGTTATCGCTGGAGCAAGGACCGATAACCAGCAAAAAGCGGTCATCCTTGCCTGTAAAAATATTCTTTATAGCCTCGTCACGCTGCAGCTTCAGCAGCTTAGAAGCCTTACTTACCGGATAATCCTCCATTAAGGCCTGCGGCGACGGCAGCACCTTGATAAATTCCATCTGCATGCTCATAAACAATTACTCCCATTAATCAATTTGCTGACACTGGCAGATTTTTTGCAACATTCTACCGGCATTAGCAGCGTTAAATCTTCTATATTGTAACACAAACTCCGTTTTTATACAATCATTTATCACTTTAAATTACACTTACAGGATCAACATTAAAGTATAAATTTGCTTTTTCCTTAAATTCGCTGTTCAGCAGCGCCTCCTTTGTTTCCCTCAAATCCCGCGCCTTCAGCAGCACATTGAAGCGATACAGGTCATAGGCTTTCGCCACCAGCGAGGGAAACGGTCCTGCAATCAGCAAATCCTCCAGCTTTCCTTGCAGCTTCAAGCTCTGCAGATAAAAGACAACCTGCTGCGCCAGCGCAAGTCCTGCCCCCTCATCCTTGTCCACCACCTGCAGCTTAAGCATCTGGGCAAACGGCGGATAAAAATAATTCTTACGTTCCTGCAGCTCGCGCTTGGCAAAGGTGTCGTAATCCTGCGTCATCGCCAACTGCAGAATCGGGTTATCCGGATCATAGGTCTGGAATATTACATGTCCCGGCCTGTCACCGCGTCCCGCACGCCCCGCTGCCTGCGTCAGCAGTGAAAAAGCGCGCTCCGACGCTCTGTAATCCGGCAGATGCAGTGTACTGTCCGCCGCCAGCACTCCCACCAGCGTTACATTGGGAATATCATGCCCCTTTGCCACCATCTGCGTGCCTATCAAAACATTGGCCGCGCCGTCGGCAAAGCGCCGCAAAATATCGGCATGCGCAAACTTCGCCACAGTCGAATCCTGATCCATGCGCAGCACACGCACCTCCGGCAGCTGCTGCAGCTGTTCTTCGGCCTTCTGCGTACCGCTTCCGAAATACTTAATACGGCGGCTATGGCAGTTCGGGCATTCCTGCGGCAGCGGCATCGTGTTACCGCAGTAATGGCAGCGCAAATCCTCGTTTTTCTTATGGTAAACCATTGCTACAGCACAATGCGGACAGGTAATCGTCTGGCCGCAGTCACGGCACATCACAAAGGTAGAATAGCCACGGCGGTTCAAGAGGACAATCGCCTGCTCCCCCGCCGCCGCCGTCATCACCAGCGCCTGCTGCAAAGCGCGCGACAGCACACTGAAATTGCGCGCCTCCAGCTCCTTGCGCATATCCACGATTTCTACCTTCGGCAAAGCGGCACCGTTGGGGCGGGACGTAAGATGCAAATGCGTACACTCGCCCTGCAGTGCCTTATAATACGTGCATAAATCCGGCGTAGCACTGCCAAGCACCAAAGCTGCGCCGGTCAGGCGGCAGCGGGTGCGGGC
>CAKQHU010000187.1 GCA_934234275.1 uncultured Phascolarctobacterium sp. | reverse complement strand
CGTACAATAATAAAAGCTAAGGAGATTAGTCTAATGGAACAATTTAATGCAGAAGCAAAAGCACTTGTAGAAATGCAGAACGAATACGTTTTGCTCACCGGCAAAAACCCCAGCGAAATGTGTCACGATGATTTCATCCGCGCAGAAGAGCTGAACGTACAGATTAAAGACGCAACCAAAGTTATGGCTGCGCTGGCAATCGAATTTGCCGGCTACAAAAAAGACGAAAAGGGCCTGTGGGTAGAAAAATAATTCTACCGCTGTGCTTTTTGAACAGCCTTTGGGGCTTAAGACCATAAGCCTCGCGTGATTGTTTTTGTAATTTAACCGGTCTCGGATATGCTATTACATATAGCTGTCGGAGGCCGGTTTTATTTTTAGCTTTTTCGGCAATAAAAAAGTATCGGAGCCCCTGACCGTTATCGGTCGGGACTCCGACACTGAGAAAAGAAGTGTTTTATGAATGTAAGGCGTCAGCTGTTACAGCTTTGCCGTCCACAATCCGTGCAGATTGCAATAAGCATAAGCGGCGAGCGGAGCTGCACCCTCGGCAAGAGCGAAAACAGCCTCCGGCTTGTCACCGGGCTTTAAGATATAGCGCTGACCGCCATGAGTTGTCTGCAGATAAATCCATTGGATGTAGTGCTTTTCAATCATGGGATGCTCCACGCTGCCTACAGCTACACGAACCGTGCTGCCATCAACAGTAATAACCGGCACATGCTTTTCCTGCGCTGCGTCTTCGGTGTTGGCAACAAGCTCCTGCATGGGCTTGCCGCAGCAGACAAGCTCGCCGCCGCCGTCCTGAATCAGGCCGACGATATTACCGCAAATACTGCATTTCAAAAATTTTACTGCCATTGTGCATCGCTCCTTTCGCAAAATAAAACCTTTATAGACCCGGAAACTCAATGTCCCTAACTTAATTATAGCTTATGTTATATGCAAAGTATATAGCTTTACAGAAAATGTTGCACACTTCTCACAATTACAGGAAAGACGCAAAGCATTATTTAGGACGTAAGATAAGCGTTTGCATTGATACATAGCATTATCTTAGCGCGCCGCTGTTTCTTTGCAGGCTGTTTTTGTGATATAATTAGATATATATACAATAAAATCGAAAAGGTCAGGTGGAAATATATGAAGCAGATAATTCCCGTAAAACAGGGGGATAATATTACGTTAACTGTCAATGGTCTTGGCAGCAGCGGCGAAGGCGTTGGCAAGTACGAGGGCTTTACGGTCTTTGTCAAAGGTGCGCTGCCTGAGGAAGAGGTGCGCGTAACAATTACGCTGGTGAAGAAAAGCTATGCCATCGGTGCGCTGGAGGAGATTGTCAAAGCATCTGCCGAGCGTGTGGAGCCTGCGTGCCCGGTGTACAAGGAATGCGGCGGCTGCCAGCTGCAGCATTTGAGCTACAAGGGACAGCTGGAATGCAAGCGTCAGCAGGTGCAGGATGCGCTTACCAGAATCGGACATCTGGAGTTGGAGGCATTGCCGGTGTTGGGGGCGGCGGAGCCGTGGAGCTACCGCAATAAGATGCAGTTTCCCGCGGCAGCGGACGCTGAAGGCGTGCTGCATATAGGCTGTTATGCGACGGCAACGCACAGCGTCGTAGATACAGATGCCTGCATGATTTCCAAAGAGGCAAACAATGCGATTATGAAAACTGTGCGTACCTGGATGCAGCATTATAACATCAGCGCCTATGACGAAAAGACAGGCAAGGGACTCGTGCGACATATTATGGGACGCGTTGGCGTACACAGCGGCGAGGTGATGGCGGTTATAATTACCTCCGGCTATGACATTCCGCACCGCGGCGTGCTCATCGAATGGCTGAAACGCCATGTTCCGGGACTTGTGAGCGTGGTACAGAACATCAACAAAAAGCAGACAAACGTGGTCATGGGCAGTAAAACTCGTGTGCTGTACGGACCGGAATCGATTAAGGACAGTCTGGGCAGCCTGAGCTTTCATATTTCCGCGCAGGCCTTCTTCCAGGTGAACAGCGAGCAGGCAGAAAAGCTGTATAACAAAGCGCTGGAATTTGCGGCGCTGAGCGGTAAGGAAACCGTAGTGGACGTTTACTGCGGTACGGGCACGATTTCGTTGTATCTTGCGCGTCACGCCAAACAGGTTTATGGTATCGAGATTGTGGCGCCTGCGATTGAAAACGCGAAGAAGAACGCCGAAGAGAATAAGTGCGCTAATGCGGAATTTATCTGCGGTGATGCTGCGGTAGAGCTGCCGAAGCTGCTGGCCGGCGGCGTGCGTCCTGACGTTGTAGTGGTGGATCCTCCGCGTGCTGGCTGTGAGCAGAAGGTGCTGGCGGCGATTGCCGAGGTGCAGCCTGAGCGCGTTGTTTATGTGTCCTGCAATCCTGCGTCCTTGGCGCGTGATTTGGCGTTTATGGAGCAGCATGGGTATAAGGCTATTGTGGCACAGCCGGTGGATATGTTCCCGATGACGAGCCATGTTGAGTGCGTCACCCTGCTCACTAGGAGCTGAGCGACGCGGTG
>CAKQHU010000186.1 GCA_934234275.1 uncultured Phascolarctobacterium sp. | reverse complement strand
TGAAGCGGATGTTGGCAACGCGCAGACCGTCGAAAACAGCGAAAATAGTTGTCAGTGTCAGGCAGATGCGGAAGGTCGTGTGATCATCATGGATAATCACACGACCGACGTTGAGGATTACCAGAGCGATGATAATCGGATAGAGCATGCAGATAACAGGAATGGAGAACTTAATGATGTTTTCCAGACCGAAGTTTGCTACTACCAGGCTGAAAGCAGAGATGAAGAATACCAGTCGCTCGTATTGCATACGGTTATTGCTAAGCTCGGCAAAATAACCGGAGATAGCGGTTGTCAGGCCGATGCTGGTGGTGAGGCAGGCAAAGAAAATAATCAAAGCCAATACAACCTGACCGCCAAAGCCCATGTAGTAGGTGCAGATTTTGCTGAGCAGAGTAGCACCATTAGGGATAACACCGAAAACATTGATGCTCAGTGCGCCGGTGTAAGCCAGTGCCGCATAGATGATAGCGAGGAAGAAGGCTGCAATCAGGCCTGCGTAGGAGCAGAGCTTGGTCAGAACCTTTTTATCGGTAATGCCCTGAGCTTCAATAGCCTTGATAGTAATAGAGCCGAAAAGGATTGCTGCCAGAAGGTCCATGGTATTGTAGCCTTCCTGGAAGCCGCGGAAGAACGGAGAAACAGCAAAATCCGGATTAGGCATTTTCAGGCTGCCGGTAGGATTTACGAAAACGCAGATTACGAGGACTGCCAGACAAATTAAAAGCATAGGGGACAAAAATTTACCGATATGACCGATAATTTTTGACGGATTAATAGAAAAGAAATAGGTCAGGACGAAAAAGAACACGGTATAAACCGGCAGGCCGATAGCTTCGCAGGAAGCAGGCAGCAGGCTGTGGATACCGGTGTCAAAGGAAACGGCAGCGGTACGCGGAATAGCGAACAGCGGGCCGATAGCCAGCGCGCAGAGAATGGTAACGGCGCGAGCATACAGGGGATGCATAGGCATAGCAATGGAGTCTGGGTTATCGCTTTGCTTCATAGCCATAGCGAGTACGCCCAAAAGCGGGAAGCCGACGCCGCTCAGGCAGAAGCCGAGCATGCCCCAGGAAATGTTTTCGCCTGCCATTTGTCCTAAAACAGGCGGGAAAATTAAGTTACCGGCACCGAAGAAAAAGGAAAATAACATCAGGCCGATAGGGATGATCAATGAAAGGTTTATCTTATCGTTTTGCATTAAGTGCTCCTTTTTTTACTAACTTAATTAAAAGAGTAGTCTGTATTTTAAAATCATAGAAAAAGCCACCTAGTCCGTCAGGAGCATAGATGGCTTTTAAAGGCTTATTTTACCAGCAGACGGAAATATTTCTTTTTGCCCTTACGGATTAACAGGCTCTTGTCTGCATCAAACATGTCTGCGCTCAGGCATGCTTCTGCATCCTGCAGAACAGTGTCTGCTACGGTCAGGCCACCTTGGGCGATTAACTGACGAGCTTCGCGCTTGCTGCTGAAAACTTTAGCGGCAGTCAGAACGTCAATAATCTTGGCAGTCATATCTTCAGTGGTAATTTCAATTGCCGGTACATTGCTCATGTCTTTGGCATTGCCGCCGAAAAGTGCTTCGGTAGCTTCCTGCGCCTGACGCGCTGCTTCTTCGCCATGAACAAGTTTGGTAACCTCATAGGCCAGAACTTTTTTAGCTTCGTTAATAGCTGCATCCTTCAGTGCGCTCAGACGACGAACTTCATCCATCGGCAGGAATGTCAGCAGAGACAGGCAGTTTTCTACGTCGCTGTCGGCAACATTACGCCAGTATTGATAGAAATCATATGGAGAAGTTTTTTCCGGGTCAAGCCACAGAGCACCCTTTTCGGTTTTGCCCATCTTGCGGCCATCGCTGGTGGTCAAGAGCTTGCAGGTCATGCAGTAAGCAGGTTTTTGATCCTTGCGGCGGATTAATTCTACGCCGGCAAGCATGTTGGACCATTGGTCGTCGCCACCCAGCTCCATAATGCAGTTATGGTCATGGTGCAGCTTCCAGAAGTCGTAGCCCTGCATAATCATATAGTTGAATTCAAAGAAGGTCAGGCCTTTTTCCCAACGTTTCTTGAAGCATTCCGCAGCCAGCATACGGTTAACGGTAAAGTGTACGCCAACCTCACGCAGCAGCTGAACATAGTTCAGGTCTAACAGCCAGTCGGCATTGTTGACAATAATAGCCTTGTCTTCACCGAAATCAATGAAACGGCTCATTTGCTTTTTGAAGCAGGCGATATTGTGAGCAATGAATTCCGGAGTGAGCATTTTGCGCATCTCGTCCTTGCCGCTGGGGTCGCCGACCATGCCGGTGCCGCCGCCCAAAAGTACGATAGGACGATGGCCTGCGCGTTGCATATGGCTCATCAGCATCAGGGCGATGAAGTGGCCTACATGCAGGCTGTCCGCGGTGGGGTCAAAGCCGATATAAAAGGTAATTTTTTCCTTCTCTAACAATTCTTTAATCTCGTCTTCATGGGACATTTGCTTAATAAAGCCACGTTCCATAAGTACGTCAAAAACAGACATCAG
>CAKQHU010000185.1 GCA_934234275.1 uncultured Phascolarctobacterium sp. | reverse complement strand
GCGCTGCTGCATGATATCGGTCAGCTTTCCGTACCCAATATTATTTTGGCTAAGCTGCCGTTTCTTTCTACGCGCGAGCAGTCTATTTATAAACGGCACTGCATCGCCGGCGCCAGCATGCTGGAAAATATTCCCGGCTTCGATACCATCAGCGATATCATCCGCGCCCACCACGAAAAATGGGACGGCACCGGTTATCCCAAACGCCTGAAGGGACAGAACATCCCTATCGGCGCACGCATAGTTGCTGTTGCCAACTATTATGACCGTAACCTTAACCCCTGCACCCAGCATTGGCAAAAAACTCACGCCGACGCTATCATTGAGCTGCAGAACAAGGCCGGTCTTGATTTTGAACCGGCAATCGTCAAAGCCTTTATAGAATCTGTTATTCCACAATCCTTGCGCACACAATTAAAATAGCATTGTCAGTCCTGCTAAGACCGACAATGCTATTTCTTTTTCCGGGCATCCCTGCTCCTGCGAGCCGGGATGCTTTATTTTTTATAAATTTGTAAACGCACTGCTTATCAGATGCTTAAGCCCTCACCGTCATCCCATTGTACAATGCCGTCTGCCTTCAGCGATTCCTGCACCAGGATAACGCGTTGATTTTCGCTGCCGCGAAAACGCAGATTAGGATTTTTCAGCTCCAGCTTAAACTCTCCATCTACCAGTACGTCAATGTAGGACAACATTTCCTCAGTGATTTCCCAAGGACCGAGATTACCGGTCAGCATATCCTTTTCGAAATTATAACCGCTGTAGCACCAGATATCCTTCTTGGGGAAGCGTTCCCTTACCTTACGTAAAAACGGCAGCAGCGCTGCCTGATTGGCAGGCTCAAAAGGTTCACCGCCCAAAAGCGACAGGCCGCGGATATGTTCGTTCTCCAACAGCTCCAACAAATGCTCTTGCGTTGCTTCCGTAAAAGGCTGACCGTAATTAAAATTCCAGGACTCCGGGTTAAAGCAACCCTTGCAATGATGCGTACAGCCGCTGACAAACAACGATACACGCAAGCCCGGTCCGTTAGCAATATCCAGATTTTTTATTTCTGCGTAATTCATACGCCCTCACCTCGCAAATTACAGATGCATTACTCTGGCTTTGATTTCTTTAGTCTTGCCTACATTCCAGAAGTTCTCTCCCAGATAACCGCAGGTACGGCGGATAACCGTCATCTTGGAATGATCCTTGTTGTGGCATGCGGGGCATTCCCACTCATTATCATCATTAATGGTAATTTCACCGTCAAAGCCGCAAACATGGCAGTAATCGGATTTAGTATTAAACTCCGCATACTGGATGTTATCATAAATGAATTTGACAACCTCTTCCAATGCTTCGGTATTATGACGCATATTAGGAATTTCTACATAAGAAATCGCACCGCCGGAGGAAATATTCTGGAACTGGCTTTCAAATTTAAATTTGCTGAAAGCATCAATCTTCTCGCGTACATCAACATGATAGGAGTTAGTGTAGTAACCCTTATCGGTAACATCCTCAATCGTGCCGAAACGCTCCTTGTCGATACGTGCAAAGCGGTAGCAAAGGCTTTCTGCCGGTGTACCGTACAGACCGAAGCCAAGGCCGGTCTGTGCTTTCCATTTATCGCAGGCACCGCGCAGACGGTTCATAACACGCAGGGCAAAATCCTCGCCTGCAGGATCGGTATGGCTTACACCCTTCATCAGCTTGGTTAGCTCATAAAGGCCGATATAGCCAAGAGAAATGGTAGAATAGCCGTTTTCCAGATACTTGTCTATTGTTTCGCCCTTACCCAGACGGGCAATAGCACCGTACTGCCAATGTACAGGACTGACATCGCTCTTAATGCCCTTCAGCGCATTGTGACGGCACATGAGCGCTTCAAAGCACAGCTCCAGACGCTCATCCAGCAGCTTCCAAAACTTCTGCTCATCGCCTTTGGCAACAATGCCAATCTGCGGCAGGTTCAGAGAAACTACGCCCTGATTGAAGCGGCCTTCAAATTTATAGTTACCGTTTTCATCCTTCCAGGGAGACAGGAAGCTGCGGCAACCCATCGGGGAGAAAACATTGCCTTCATAGTTTTCACGCATCTTCTTAGCGCTGATATAATCAGGATACATACGCTTAGCGCTGCATTTTACTGCCAGACGTGTAATATAGTCGTATTTGCCGCCCTTCAGGCAGTTATGCTCATCCAGAACATAAACCAGCTTCGGGAAGGCCGGGGTTACGTAAACGCCCTTATCATTTTTGATGCCCTGCAGACGCTGGCGCAGAATTTCTTCCACAATCATAGCGTTTTCCTTCAGATACGGATCATCCTTCTGCAGATTCAAAAACAGGGTAACAAACGGAGATTGACCATTGGTGGTCATCAAGGTATTAATCTGATACTGAATGGTCTGTACGCCGCCCTTCAGCTCGTAGCGCAGGCGCTCATTTGTCAGACGCTCCAGAGTTTCGTCATCAATGTTGCCTCCGGAGGTTTCCTTGATGCTCTTTTTAAACTTTTCATAGCTCTTACGCAGATATTTGCCAAGATGACGGATATCAACAGACTGACCGCCGTACTGGCTGGAAGCAACAGACGCAATAATCTGTGTCATAACGGTGCA
>CAKQHU010000184.1 GCA_934234275.1 uncultured Phascolarctobacterium sp. | reverse complement strand
AGGAGAGATTTTATCATGATTATCGTATTCAAACAAAATGCAACTGTTGAGGAAAAAACTAAGCTGAAAAACCAATTGGAAAGCAAGGGCTTTCAGATTCATGCCAGTGATGGCGTAAATGCTTCACTTTTTGGTGTAGTTGGTGATACCAGCGCTTTGGATATCAACCTTTTGCGTGTTGTCGAGGGTGTAGAAAAGGTAATGCGTGTGCAGGAGCCCTTCAAACGTGCGAACCGCATGTTCCATCCCGAGGACAGCATTATAGATGTTGCAGGCAGAAAATTCGGTGGCAAAAAGCTGCAGGTTATTGCAGGTCCCTGTTCTGTAGAAACTCAGGAGCAGGTTACGGAAATTGCCAAGGATGTTAAGGCCGCAGGCGCTACGCTGATGCGTGGCGGTGCCTTCAAACCCCGCACCTCTCCGTACTCCTTCCAGGGGCTGAAGGAAAAAGGCCTGGATTTCCTGAAAAATGCCAGAGCAGCAACCGGTCTGCCGATTGTTACGGAAATCATGTCACCTTACATGGTGGAACGCTTTGTTGAAGATGTTGATCTGATTCAGGTCGGTGCTCGTAATATGCAGAATTTTGATCTGCTGAAGGAATTGGGCAAAACCAATAAGCCAATTCTGTTGAAGCGCGGTCTGGCAGCAACGATTGAGGAATGGCTGATGGCAGCGGAATACATTATGAGCGAGGGCAACGAAAACGTTATCCTTTGTGAACGCGGTATCCGCACCTTTGAAACCTACACCCGCAATACGCTTGATGTAAGTGCTATTCCTGCAGTAAAAAGACTCAGCCATCTGCCGGTAGTAGTTGACCCAAGCCATGCAGCAGGCATGTGGTGGATGGTAGAACCTTTGGCTAAAGCAGCAGTTGCAGTCGGTGCAGACGGTTTGTTGATTGAAGTACATAACGATCCGGAAGCTGCATGGTGCGATGGTGCCCAATCCTTGAAGCCAGACCGTTTTGCTAAGCTGATGGGCGACCTTAGAGGCATTGCGAACATTGTCGGCAGAGAGTTATAATAGTAGTATGGCAGATTAGGAGTGATTTTTTTGGAAGCTGATTTTGGTGGCGAAAATAGAAGTACAAAGTGGCAGGAGCTCAGCTTTGCTATCGTTGGTTTGGGGCTGATTGGCGGCTCCTATGCCAAAGCATTGCGCAAACTGGGCGTTAAGCAGATTATTGGTATAGAGCGAGATGCAGCAACACTGCAGGAGGCAAAGCAGCAGGGCTTGGTTGATATTGGCATGACTGAGCCTGATAACAGACTTAAGGAGGCCAACGTAATCATCTGCGCTATTTATCCTGAAGCAATCGTGGGCTTTATAGCTGCAAACGTTGATTTCTTTAACGAAAGCGTTTTGCTGACTGATGTTGCAGGCATTAAAAACGATATGATCAGCAGAGGCCAGGAACTTTTAAAGGGTGGCATGGAATTTATTTCCGGCCATCCGATGGCCGGACGCCAGGGCAGCGGCTTGGGCATGAGCGATGCGCATATCTTTCAGAATGCAAATTACATCATCGTGCCGGAAAAGCATAACACACAGGCTGCTGTCAGCTGGCTGGAGCAATTTGCTCTGGCTCTTGGCTGCAAGCATACGGTGCAGGTTACACCGGCGCAGCATGATGCAACTATTGCCTATACCAGCAATTTGCCGCATGTTACTGCGGTAGCGCTCATGGACAGCGCTTCCTTTGATGATAAGACTAAGTACTTCGTTGCCGGCAGCTTTCGAGATGGCACTCGTGTAGCAGATATCAATCCTGAATTATGGTGCAATCTGTTCCTGGCCAACAGGGAAAAGGTTGCGGATGAAATAGACAAATATATGGAGCAGCTGGCGCTGTGGCGCGACGCTCTGCGCGGTGATGACGGCGAAAAGCTGAAGGAGCTGATGCGCAAGGCGGGAGCACGGAGAAGGGAGCTTTTTTAATGAAGAAGATTCATGTTGCATTAGGCGCTCATGCCTATGATATTGAAATAGCCGCCGGCCTGCTGCCGCAGGTCGGCTCTAAGGTTGCAGCGTTGCTGCCGAAGGCACGCAAGGCTGCAATTATCAGCGATACAAATGTTGCACCGTTATACGCAGCAAAATTACAGGCTAGCCTCGAAGAGGCTGGCCTTGTTGTGCATAAGGTGGTAATTGAAGCCGGTGAGCAGAGCAAGAATATGCAGGTGCTCAGTGATGTACTGGAGCAGCTTGCTGCAGCAGGACTCACGCGCACCGACGTTGTGCTGACGCTTGGCGGCGGTGTTGTCGGTGATTTGGGTGGTTTTGCCGCTGCCAGCTTTATGCGTGGTATTGCTTTTGTGCAGATACCGACTTCGCTTTTGGCGCAGATTGACAGCAGCGTGGGTGGTAAGGTAGCGGTAGATTTAAAGGCTGGCAAAAACCTTGCCGGTGCCTTTTATCAGCCCAAGGCTGTCTTTATCGACACAGATTTACTGGCAACGCTTTCTACACGCTTTTTGCATGATGGTCTGGCAGAAGCGATTAAATACGGCTGCATTAAGGATGCGGCGCTGTTTGAAAAAATCGCCGGCTATGCTGATGATGCAGAGCTGTTGGCAGATATTGACAGCGTGGTTGCTACCTGCTGTGCTATCAAAGCACGCATTGTAGAGCAGGATGAATTTGATAC
>CAKQHU010000183.1 GCA_934234275.1 uncultured Phascolarctobacterium sp. | reverse complement strand
TTCATAGTACTTTACAAGTAATTTTTTAAATTTCGGCACTTCTTTTTCGGGAATTACCAAAAACCCACCACCATGAGAAATAAGATAGTGATTTGCAAAAATTACAGATGCACGTTTGTTACCATCTATAAATATCTGTGTTTTCATGCAATATAGACACAGCTTGATTGCAATGTTTACTGCATCATCTTTTTCTTCCGTAATTTCACGAATTCTATCCTTTACATCAATTTCGTTTGGCAAAGGCGGTATATATGATGAACCGCCAATGGTTACCGGAATACCGCGAATGCGACCGCCCTCTGCAAAAAAGCCTTCATTAACAAGTCTTGCAATATGGCTGAGCATATAATAATCGGACTTACTTAAAATTACATCTCTATCCAATATAAACTCCCATGCGTGTTTCAAATTCAAAATTTTTTGAACATCGGTAGCTGTCATACCCGATACTTTTCCGTTTTCTATAATTTCTTCTGTTTGAGGGAAGGATGTGGCAACACCTTCTAATACAGCTTGATCATAGATATTCATTTTCATATTAGCACGTGCAAATTCAATATTTGTTATTACCTCAGCGGATAATTCATCCTCCGAATATCCCACGGCAACAAGCTGTTTTTCCACTTTTCGAAGTTCTTTTTTTATTTCACGAGCTTCTTTGGCATTTCGGAGAAGTAGGTTATACAGTTCATCGGTGTATATTCCTACATAAGTAGAAGTTTGTTTGCCTGCTACACGTTTTCTTACATAGAGATATTTTCCGTCACCACGCTCTTTGATTTCAGGTGTTCCATCGTAAGGCATCAAATTTAATCGTGCGTGAAGATCGGCGCGAATTCTAAGCAATTCTTGTATTTCATTATATTGTACTGACATTACTTATCCTCCTTTGGGGAACATTTATTACATATATTATACAACAATGTTCCCCAATAGTCAATAGGTTTGGGGAATGTTTTTAAATAAAAACATATTATAATGCTCCCCAAAAATATAAATTCATTCAGTATTATGCTCTAATTCGGATAAATTATTATATAAACAAAATCCCTCGTTCATCATATACGCTCTCGCTCGTATCGTTTCCGCAGCGTATTGCCCGGTCAAGTGCCATAACGGTTGCAACGGCTCCGTCAATCTTCTCGGTGGACTTTTCTTTATCCGGCTTAATGTTTCCCGCCGGGTCTGTGCGAACATAAATATTATCCATCATCCAACGAAGAACCGGGTGTCCGCCGTGTGCAATGCGTTCTTCAAGCACAAGTTTCATCAGTTCCTTTGTAGGCGGTGACATATCCTTAAAGCCTTGTCCGAACGGGACTACCGTAAATCCCATGCCCTCAAGATTCTGCACCATCTGCACCGCACCCCAGCGGTCGAATGCAATTTCCCGAATGTTATATTTTTCACCCAAGCGTTCAATAAACTTTTCAATATATCCATAGTGAACAACATTGCCCTCGGTGGTTTGAAGTTTTCCTTGGCGCTCCCACACATCATACGGTACATGGTCTCGCCGCACACGCAGGTCAAGGTTATCTTCCGGTATCCAAAAGTACGGAAGAATTATATATTTGTCCGTTTCATCAAGCGGCGGAAACACAAGCACAAATGCCGTAATATCTGTTGTGCTTGATAAATCCAAACCGCCGTAGCAGACTCTGCCGATAAGTTCATCTTCGTTTACGGCAAATGAGCATTTATCCCATCTTTCCATCGGCATCCATCGCACCGATTGCTTTACCCATTGGTTAAGCCTTAACTGTCTGAAACTGTTTTCTTCAGCCGGGTTCTGCTTTGCCGACTCACACGCAGCCTTAACTTTATCAACACCCACCGTAATACCGAGTGACGGATTTGCTTTCTTCCACACCTTTGGATCTGTCCAATCGTCCGATTCCTCTGCGCCGTATATGACGGGATAGAATGTCGGGTCAATTTTTCTGCCCTCTAATATATCCTTTGCCTTTTGGTGCGTTTCATAACATATCGAATGTGTATCTGTACCGGCTGTTGTGATCAGAAAGTATAACGGCTGCATTCTCGCATCACCGGAACCTTTTGTCATAACATCAAACAGCTTTCTGTTCGGTTGTGTGTGCAGCTCATCAAACACCACTCCGTGAATGTTAAATCCGTGTTTTGAATATGCCTCGGCAGACAGCACCTGATAAAAGCTGTTTGTCGGTGTGTATATGATTCGTTTTGTTGCGGTGAGTATTTTTACCCGTTTTGAAAGTGCCGGGCACATACGCACCATATCGGCGGCAACCTCAAACACAATGGACGCTTGCTGTCTGTCTGCGGCACAGCCGTAAACCTCGGCTCGTTCCTCGCCGTCACCACAGGTTAGAAGCAGCGCAACAGCGGCAGCAAGTTCGGATTTGCCCATTTTCTTTGGAATTTCAATGTATGCGGTGTTAAACTGCCTGTAACCGTTCGGCTTTAATGTTCCGAATATATCACGAATTATTTGTTCCTGCCAATCAATCAGTTCAAACGGCCTGCCCGCCCAGGTGCCTTTGGTGTGACACAGACTTTCAATAAACATAACCGCATAGTCGGCAGAGTCTTTATCATAAACCGATGTTTTTGCCTTGAATTTTGTAGGCTTGTATTTTTTCAGTTTTCGTATTGTTCTCACCTCCGCACAACAAAAACAGCCGCCTTTTAAGCGACTGTC
>CAKQHU010000182.1 GCA_934234275.1 uncultured Phascolarctobacterium sp. | reverse complement strand
CTGTACAGCCATAAACTTTTTGCCGTTGGTAATACCGCCGCCGATATCATAGATAATTTCGCGCATGGTAATGCCCATCGGCACCTCAGCCAGACCGGTGTTATTGATTTTGCCGGTCAAAGCAAAAACCTTGGTGCCCTTGGATTTTTCGGTACCCAGCTGACAGTACCAGTCTGCGCCGTTAACGATAATCTGCGCCACATTGGCAAAGGTTTCTACGTTGTTGATATTCGTCGGCTTGCCCCACAGGCCGCTGACCGCAGGGAAAGGCGGACGCGGACGCGGCATGCCGCGCTTGCCTTCGATAGAAGCCATCAAAGCAGTTTCCTCGCCGCAGACAAAGGCACCGGCACCCTCTTTGATATGAATAGTAAAGCTGAAATCGCTTTCAAAAATATTCTTGCCTAACAGGCCCATTTCTTCAGCCTGAGCAATTGCGGTACGCAAGCGTTTGATAGCCAGCGGATATTCCGCACGTACATAGATATAGCCTTCATCCGCACCCATAGCATAACCGCAGATAGCCATGCCTTCCAACACACGGTGCGGGTCACCCTCCAATACGCTGCGGTCCATAAATGCGCCCGGGTCACCCTCGTCCGCATTACAGATAACATACTTTTTATCACTCTCGGAGTTTTTGGCAAACTGCCATTTCATACCGGTCGGGAAGCCGCCGCCGCCACGACCGCGCAGGCCGGATTTTTTAACCTCATCCACTACCTCCTGCGGAGTCATCTGCGTAACAGCCTTAGCCAATGCCTCGTAACCGCCTACGGCAATATATTCTTCAATAGCTTCCGGGTTAATTGCGCCGCAGTTAGCCAATACCAGGCGATGCTGCTTTTTATAGAAGCCGATTTCCGAATAACGCGGAACCTGCTCCTGATTGATTGGTTCACGATAGAGCAGACGCTGTACGATGCGTCCTTTATATAAATGTTCTTCAACGATGGTTTTAACGTCCTCCGGCTTCACACCACAATAGAAGGTGCCTTCCGGATAAACGATAACCAGCGGTCCGTGCTCGCAAAAGCCATGGCAGCCTGTTTCAACAACCATAACCTCGTCCTGCAGGCCAAACTTTTGCAGCTCTCTGGCAAAAGTCAGCTGGATTTCCTTCGAGCCGTTAGCCTTACAGCCCGTACCGCCACACACTAAAACGTGAGCTCTTATATGCTGCATAATATTTTTCCTCCACCTGTTTTGTTTACAAGCTATGATACATCAGCTTCTCCAACAACTGTGTACCCTGCCTGCGGCTTATTCCTGATCCAGCCTGCCTACGACAAGCTCTTCTACGATGTGACCGTTTACCACATGCTCTGCGATAATTTTGGGCACAGCCTCCGGGGTTACCTTGCCATAAGTAATCCGTGCTTCACCCGGACGCACTACATCCACGAGCACCTCTTTTTCGCACATGCCGATGCAGCCTGTCTGCTGTACCTGCACATCAAATAAATGACGCTTGTTCAGCTCCTGCAGGATAGCGCTCATAACCTCGCGCGCACCTGCAGCAATACCGCAGGTACCCATACCTACAATAATTTTCGTTCCGGAACTCTGACGCAGCTTGATATCTGCCTTCAGCTTATCTCTCAAAGCGTGTAAATCCGCTAAGCTTTTCATTCGTTTATACCTCCTTACCCTGCACCTGTGCCAGCTGCTCCTTTAAATAAGCACCCAGCCAGGCGTATATTTCAGGATTGGCAAAGTCACACGCTTCGCCTAATATTTCTCTGACCTCCTGCGTTCTGAACACCAGCGAGCCGTTGGCACCGTTATAGGCAAATTCCAGCTCCAGCTGCGGCGCTCCCGCCAACAGCACCTGCACGCTGCTCACAATATCTCCCAGCGGTGGCCGGTCAATATTAGCTACCGCGAAATATGCAGTCAGCTCGGTTCCCTTCCCGGGCGCAGATTGCAGCTCCAAATGTCCGCCGCATTGCTGCGTAACCATATCTATAAAGGGAATCCCCATACCTACCTTTCTGGTAGTACGGCTGGTAACAAAGGGGTCACGCACCCGCTGCAGCATCTCGCTATCCATGCCCTTGCCGTCATCGCGAACACTGAAAACGAAGTAACCCTGCTCATTTTCGCTGATAGTCAGCCAGATGTGACGAGCACCGGCAGCCACAGAATTTTGGGCTATATCCAAGATGTGTAATGCCAGCTCCCGCATTTTATTTATACCTTGCCAAGATGCCTGCCAGCTTATCGGTAGTCAGGCGTCCATGCGTATCATCGTTAATCTGCATAACCGGCGCCAAACCGCAGGCACCGATGCAGGCTACGGTTTCCAGTGTAAAGCGCAGGTCATCGGTCGTATGTCCTGCTTTAATGCCCAGCTGCTTTTCCAAAGCCTGCAGAATTGTTTTGCCGCCTCGCACATGGCAGGCAGTTCCCTGACACACGCGGATAACATTGCGTCCGCGCGGATTGAGATGGAACAAGGAATAAAAGGTTACTACGCCGTAAATTTCGGAAATAGGCGTACCTGTTTTATCGGCAATATACTCCAGTACATCCTTTGGCAAATAGTTGTACAGGTTCTGCACTTCCTGCAGAATAGGAATCAATGGTCCCTTGACATCTGCGTATTTTTCCAGAATAGCATCTATGCGCTGCTTTTCCGGATTATCGCCGCCACAGCAGCTGCATTTACGCTCAAGACGGTTTTCACTATTGTT
>CAKQHU010000181.1 GCA_934234275.1 uncultured Phascolarctobacterium sp. | reverse complement strand
AACGAAAGGAGTATTGCTATGGCTGTTTTGGAGCAGACTGCTGTATTGACTGATGCTATTCGCCCTGTGCCCGCAAGTGAGCTGGAGGCACGTCTGGAGAAATTCCGCCAACTGATGGATGAAATGCATCCCGGTTGGGAAATGGCTGCAGTTAATCATAAGATTGCGATGTATTATTTTACGGGTACGATGCAGGAGGGAGTGCTGCTGATTCGTCCGCAGGATGCAGTTTTCTGGGTGCGCCGCAATTATGAGCGCGCGGTTAACGAATCGCATTTCAGCGATATCCGTCCGATGCATAGCTTTCGTGAGGCTGCTGCCTATTATGGCAGTGCGCCGCGCATTATGTATGTAGAAACGAAAAAGGCTACCCTGGATTGGGAGCGCATGCTGCATAAGTATTTTGCTTTCGAAGAGGTTGGCTCCTTTGATGCTGTACTGCAGGAGCTGCGTCTGCGCAAGAGTGCATACGAGCTGCAGCAGATGGAACGCTCCGGCGCTATTCACGAAACAGTGCTGGACGTTGTTGCTCCGAAGCTGATTCATGCAGGCATTAGCGAGGCTCAGCTGGCTATTGAGCTTTACAGTGAGATGGTGCAGCGCGGTTCGCACGGAACAGCGCGCTTTAACCAGTCCTTGGGCGAGGAGGTTGTCGGTTTGGCTTCCTTTGGCAAGAGTGGTTTAGTGCGCACAGGCTTTGACGGCCCCGGCGGTACTGGCGGCACCTGCATAGCGGTGCAGTCCATCGGTAATGCCTTCCGCAAGCTGCAGGCTGGCAGATTGGTTTATCTTGATGTTCCCTGTGGCTTTGATGGTTATCATACGGATAAGACTGTCGTATATTATTTCGGCAGCCTGCAAAAGGACGAGCAATGTGCAAGGCTTTTGGCAGCGCAGGAGCGTTGCCTGGAGCTGGAGCAAGAGGTAGTATCCATGATGGTTCCCGGTGAGCCGATTGAAAACCTGTATCTGCGCACTATGGAAAAGTTTGATAATGTCTACGGTGATGCGTTTATGAACGGCGGCAAATTCCTGGGGCACAGCATTGGCCTGGTGATGGATGAAGCACCGGCTATAGCAAAGGGCTTTAAGCAGCCGCTGGAGCCCGGTATGACCTTTGCCGTAGAGCCCAAAATTGCTTTGCCGGGTTTAGGCTTGGTAGGCACGGAAAATACCTATGTGGTTACGGAAAAGGGTGCACGCTCGCTGACCGGTCACTCACACGCATTGCGTGAAATTGAATAGTAGTACAGTACAACAAAAATGCTGCGGGCGCAAAGCCTGCAGCATTTTTCAGTAATAGTCTTATTCAGCTAATTCCTTGGCGCATTCTACGAATTTTACTCCGGCAGCAGCCATTTCCTGCATAGCGCTTGCGATGGTTTCGGGAGCAATGCCGCGGCAGGCAGCCTTGTTCAGGATTACGTCGAAGCCAGCAGCCTTCAGCTGCAGTACAGTGTTTTTTACACAGTAATCGGTTGCCAAACCGCCGCAGATAACGGTGGTAATACCGTGACAGCGCAGATATTCGATGGCACCGGTGGAAAGAGTGTCCTTCAGGTCATGGTAGCAGGCACCGTAGGGATGCTTATCTGCTTCAATGCCCTTGAATACCTGATAATCATAGGCAGCTTCATCGAGGCCTTCGATGAAGTCAAAGCCTTTGGTGCCGATAATAGCGTGTGCCGGCCAACGGATATCAAGATCGGGATAACCGCTGATGGGAGTGAGCGGAGCGTGCTCAGCGTCGCTGATCCAGAGTGCGCAACGGCTGTGCGCATCGCGGGAAGCGAGGCGCAGGCTGGCGAATTGAGCTTGGGCGTTCAGCTCGGGAGCGATGGTGTCGCCTTCGGCAACCGGCAGCTCGTCGGGGCAGACCGGGGTGAAGGTGTTTTGCGCGTCGATGTCAAAGGAGGCAATGTATTTTTTTTCCGGTAATTGCATAGTGAACCCTGCTTTCTGTTTTAATTTAGACTTATTGTAGTATACCGCCGTGATTTTAGCAATAGGGAAAACGCTTTTGCTATAGGAATATACGGTGAGTTGAATTGGTAAGGCTGCAGGCAATATATCGTTCCGCTCAGGAAAAATTTTCCGGTGTCACTCTTTCACAAAGAATTCGTTTGTCAAAAAGGCAGTTTTAGTTTACACTATAGCTAGAATTCTTGGTTAATATAATAAATAATGATAATTATAAAGTGAGGCAGACTGATGGCAACCTATATTATTGGTGGTTTGTTAACAATATTGGTGATTTTGGCAGTGCGCAGTTATTTTGGTAAAAAGTATCGCGGCGGGTGTAACGGCTGTTCCGGCTGTCCGCATGCTAAAAACTGTACCTCGATAAAAAAATAAAATGTTGACAAAATCCCTTGTTGGTTATATGCTAATATTAGAGTTTTGTAAAATTATTGTATGCTAAACAAAATTCACGGGTAAGTTTGATGCCGCAGCAACGATGCTTTGCCTGCGGTTTATTTTTTGGACGATAAGCTGAGGAGGATGCCATTGTGCATATTCAACGTGGTGCGTGGGCAGAAATAAATTTAGATGCAGTTGCACATAACGTGCAGATGGCTAAGGCCAATCTGAAGCCGACAACCAAATTATGTGCTGTCGTCAAGGCAGATGCCTATGGTCATGGCGCTGTGCGCGTAGCGCAGGAAGCAGCGCGTAACGGTGCAGACTTTTTTGCGGTAGCTCT
>CAKQHU010000180.1 GCA_934234275.1 uncultured Phascolarctobacterium sp. | reverse complement strand
GCTCAAAGGCGTTGATTTTTTTCATAGTCATAACAAAAACCTCCTCATTTGCTTTACAAGAATATTATACAGCGTTTGCGCAAGCTACTTCCACCTCAAATAAAATAACAAGAATGGATCTAAAATATACAGGCACTGCGCCTTATATTCCAATGCATCCAGATCAGGCATCGTCGCTTCAACAATTTTAATAATTTTGTTGATAGTTGCAGAAATAATCGTACTGGAAAGCAGCTCTTTGCTAAGCAACAAGCACTTAATTCTCTCCTTCAAGGTAACCATACTCAGCTCGGTAACAGGCGGATCCGCCTTAAACGCCAACAGCAGCAAATGATAAATATCCACGCTGCCCTGCTCAAGCGCATAAAGCTTACGTCTGCCAATTCCCTGCACAGGTCCCTGCACAATCGCCTTTACAAGACGCTCATAATGTGCGTAATTTCGTGCTGTCTGCTTAAAGGCAAAATGCACCAGTTCCCGGCTGATAGGCTTCTTTTTCTGCATTGCTGCAAAAGCCAGCTGAAAGCAATTTTCCTGCATCAGCTGTGGTGAAGTAATGCTTTCCTGCGCCAAAAGATCTTCTTCGGTCTCACCTATCGGCATGCCCAACAGTTTAAAACCCTTGACGGCAATAGCCTTCAGCTCGTCTGCAGTCCACGGCAAAATTTCAATCGAAGTAGTTCTGCCGATTAAATCAGGATTGCAGATAATTGCTTCATCACTTCGATGCGGTAAGGAAATGATTACCGCCTTCAAGCCATTAAAAAGCTCTGTTTTCAAGGTACGTGCAATATACATCTGCATCTCTCGCGCTACATAATGAAAATCGTCGATTACCAATACCTTATCATTATCAATCAGATACTGGATTATCTGGCGCTCTGTTCTGTTGTTGGTCATTGCCATCTGCTGATTAAATGTAGCACCATTAGTTTTATTGATGCTTACTCCCATATTAGCTACACCAAAATTAACAGCAAATTGCGCCTGCCCTGTTTTAGCAGCAGTATCCTGCCCGCCGGTTGTCGTTACAACTGCGTCTGACAGCGGCAGCTGTTCTGCAATATGGTTCCCAAAATCTGCTTTAGTGCTTATTTGGTTACCGCTGAGTGCAATGTAGCTTTCAGCAGCTATGGCCTTATGACAAAGCACTGTTTTGCCGGATTTAGACGCACCGGAAACAAAAATCAGGTTTCCCTTCATCGCCAAAGCACGTCTTAATCTGTCATCAACAGTTTCTTCATCATCAAGCTTACGGGAAATATATGTATTTTGAGGAAAAGAACGCGGACTAAAAACATCTTCAATTTGATAATTCACGTTGCTCACCATCCTTGTAACAAACTGTTATCTAAATTATAACATATCACCAATGAAGTTGTTGAAAATTCTGCAGCAGTAAGCAAGGAAGCATCTAAAAAGGCTCCCCTCCTGAACGTTGCCGTTCAGACGGGGAGCCTTAAACTTACGCATACAGCTCATGCCATTATACACATCAGATTCGCACTCAACGAAGCAGATGGTGCTTTATGACAGGCGTATATTATTGCATTTTTTCTTTGAGCATTTTGGTAACCATGCCCGGGTTAGCCTTGCCGCGAGATTTTTTCATAATCTGGCCAACAAGGAAGCCGATAGCTTTATCCTTACCGGCCTTGTAGTCAGCAACGGATTGCGGGTTCTCAGCAATGGTTTCTTCAACCAGCTTGAGGATAGCGCCTTCATCACTAACCTGCTCCAGACCGAGCTTCTTAACGAGAGCCTTCGGAGCCTCGTCCTCTTTGAGCATTTCGGCAAATACCTTTTTAGCCAGCTTGCTGGACAGTACGCCGTCTTTAATCAGGTTAACCAGCTCTGCCAGGTGTGCAGGGGTTACCTTGAAGTCAGCAATGGTAATGCCTTCGTTGTTCATGTAAGCAGATACATCGCCCAGCAGCCAGTTGGAAACTGCCTTGCTGTCCTTAGCGGTCTTAACTGCTTCATCAAAGTATTCAGCCATAGCCTTGGTGGAAACGATCTGGGAAGCATCATATTCCGGCAGACCATGCTCGCTCATCAGGCGTGCCTGACGCTGAGCCGGCAGCTCCGGCAGAGTTTCGCGGATACGCTCAATCCAGGCATCATCCAGCTGTACCGGAACGAGGTCAGGCTCAGGGAAGTAACGGTAGTCATGTGCTTCTTCCTTGGAACGCATGGACAGGGTTACGCCGTTAGCTTCATCCCAGGTACGGGTTTCCTGAACAACGTGGCCGCCGTCTTCCAGAACCTCTTTTTGGCGCTCAACTTCGTAGTTGATAGCGCGCTCCAGAGCACGGAAGGAGTTCAGGTTTTTAATTTCGGCACGGGTACCGAATTCCTTAGCGCCTTCGGGCATAATGGAGATGTTAGCGTCGCAGCGCAGGCTGCCTTCCTGCATTTTGCAGTCGCAAACATCGGTATATTCCAGAATTGCTTTCA
This sequence comes from uncultured Phascolarctobacterium sp., assembly GCA_934234275.1. Taxonomy (GTDB): domain Bacteria; phylum Bacillota; class Negativicutes; order Acidaminococcales; family Acidaminococcaceae; genus Phascolarctobacterium_A. Next base: position 295 of record CAKQHU010000180.1, on the reverse strand, counting down.
GGTTTTCCATGTAAGCACGAGCTTCGGCAGCACTACGCATATCCGGCTCGGATACGATTTCAATCAGCGGTACGCCTGCACGGTTGTAGTCAACTGCGGAGGAGTCGGATGTGCTGATGGTTGCGCCGCTGTGGTTCAGCTTGCCAGCATCCTCTTCCATGTGGATACGGGTAACGCCGATGCGTTTATGCTCGCCGTCAACAACGATGTCAATGTGACCGCCCAGGCAGATAGGTTTATCAAATTGGGAAATCTGATAGTTCTTGGACAGGTCAGGATAGAAGTAGTTTTTACG